>PLBD01000256.1 GCA_003135315.1 Acidobacteriaceae bacterium
ATGAAGATCGAGGCCACCGAGCTCACCCTGGGATCGAGCTTCGCCGCGATGCGCCGCTCGACGCCGCGCATGTAGGCCTCCGCGATGGCGAGATATTGCTCGCGCGAGAACAGCAGGGTGACGTTGACCGGAACGCCGGCGAAAATGGACTCCTCGATGGCGCGGACGCCTTCCGGCGTGCCCGGGATCTTGACGTAAAGGTTAGGACGGTCTGCAAGCCGGTGGATGCGTTTCGCCGCCTCGATGGTGGCCTCCGTGTCGCTGGCGATGAGAGGAGACACCTCCATCGACACCCAGCCGTCGATTCCGCGCGTGCGGTCGAACTCGGGCCGGAACAGGTCGGCGGCACGGCGCAGATCCTCGAGCGCCAGTTCGATGAACAATGCTTCGCCCGACAAACCGCTGCGCGCCTTTTGCTGGATGCTCTTGTCGTAGAGGGTGGAGCCGCCGATCGCTTCATCGAAGATGGTCGGGTTCGAGGTCAGCCCGGTGACCGACANNCGCACCTTGAAGTCCGATGAGTGGAGGGTGGTGAGTTCGCCGATGCGCTCGATCACCCGATCGGGCGGCGGCGTCACCGAGTTGGACCCGGCGCCCAGGGCGTAGTGCCCCTGGCGGACGAATACCGTGGTCAATTTGTCCTGCATGACGAGCTTCATCGCGGCGAGCAGATTGGGTTTGTCGTCCACCACCACGTAATGAGAAGCCGGATAGCGCCTCTGCACATGATCCATCACTTTTTCCTTGTGCAGGTAAATCAGCACCGCTCCCTGCACCGCATCCCAGATGCCGGCATGCTGGACCTTCCGCGGCTGGAACACCACATCGCCGTCCGACAATACCACCGTCCGGCCCAGGGTGCGAAGATGCGCAATGGCCGAGAGAGCGCCGGGAAACAGCAGCTTCGGGAAAGGGAATTCCAACAGGAATTGCGACATGTGCAGGAGCTGCGGATCGTCATCCAGGCCGGCGCGAAACGCCTGCAGGCTGCCCAGGTAGTCCGCGACGCCGGATTTTGCCCGCGATTCCTCGAAGATCCGCCAGTAGCGCTCCCGATGCTCCACACCGAACCATGTTTCGAGTTGCGCGCCCAGCTGCTCGCCGAAGGCGTCGTTGTCGAGCAGCGTGTTGTCGACATCGAACAGAAACACCAAGTCCTTCATTTTGCGTGGTGCCGGCTGCCGGACCGGCGCTCTCGACTTGGAAGCCTTTCTGGCGCTCATTTGGCAGCGGCTTGCGAACGATTGTCGGCAGACGATGGCTGGGGATCGATCCACGGCCCATCCTGCGCGATGAGTTGGACAGCTTCATCAGGGCCCCATGTGCCCGGCTCATACTGGTAAACCGGCGTAACGTTGTCGAGGATCGGCTGCACGATGCGCCACTGCGCTTCCACCAGGTCCTGCCGGGCAAAGAGCTCTCCGTTGCCGCGCATGGCGTCGCCGAGCAGGCGCTGGTAGGGCGGCATGACGTCGACGGCTTGACTCTTCAATCTCAATTCCACGTCCTGGCCCACCATGCGTTCGCCGGGAACCTTCACGCGAACGCCCAGGTCGATGCTGATGTCCGGGCCTACTTGCATTCGCAGGTGTGAGGACTGCCGCGGCACGATCTCATGGAAAGTTTCTCGTGGTGGACGCTTGAATTCCACAATCGCTTCCATGCAGGTAACCGGCATGACTTTACCGGCACGAATGTAAATGGGGACGCCGGCCCAGCGCCAACTGTCGATATGGAGCTTCATGGCGACAAAAGTCTCGACGGTGGAACCTGGAGCCACGCCAGGGACTTGCTTGTAGCCTTTATATTGGCCGCGGACAACGTCCTCCGGCTTGAGCGGAACGACCGCCTTCAGCAGCGCAGCCTTCTGATCGCGTTCGGCGTCGTGATCTTCGCCGGTCGGCGGAGCCATCGTAAGATTGCCCAGCACCTGCAGCATGTGGTTCTGGACGACGTCGCGGATAGCGCCGGTCTCATCGTAGAACCTGCCACGGTCACTCACGCCGAAACTTTCCGCCATGGTGATCTGGATGCTGCGCACATATTCGCGGTTCCATATAGGCTCGAAGATCGGGTTGGCGAAGCGCGTGTAAAGAATGTTCTGCACTGGTTCTTTGCCGAGGTAGTGATCGATACGATAGATGTTCTCCTCGGGAAAGAAGCGGTGCAGGGTGCGGTTCAGTTCCTGAGCGGAAGGCAGATTGTGGCCGAAGGGCTTTTCGACCACGATTCGCGCGTTGGTCGCACAGCCTGATTTCGCCAGGCCCTCGGCTACCGTGCCAAACAGGCTGGGCGGGACGGCGAGATAGTGCAGCGGAGCTTTCGCATCGCCGAGTTGCTTGCGAAGCTCGGTGAAGGTCGCCGCGTCGGCGTAGTCGCCATCAACGTAGTGCAAGAGGCTGACGAGTTTCTCGAAGGCTGCCTGCTCCAGGCCGCCGTTATTCTCCAGGCTGTCCTTGGCACGCGCTTTGAGCTGGTCCAGATTCCAACCGGCCTTGGCGACGCCGATGATGGGAAGGCTAAATCCCTCATCGCGGATCAGGTCTTGCAGGGACGGGAAAATCTGTTTGTAAGCCAAGTCGCCCGTGGCTCCGAAAAACACGAAGGCATCCGACATTCCATTTGACATTGATCTGCTCCCAATTGCGGCGTCGTTGCGGGACCTCGTAGCTTTAGCTCAAAACCGCATGACGACAACAGCGTCTTTGCGCCTGGCGTCCAGCTGAGGCCGATGAGCGGTAAGAATGCCCACGCAGAACGAAGTGTGGCAAATTCTACTCCAAGCAGGTTAATAATCAAACAAGCCTACAGTGTGGGACACTCCGGGGTTCGCCGCGGCCTGCTAACGGGCAGGAAGTTTGGCCGACGCTTCGCGGTCGACACGCTGGATAAAGGCAATCGCCTGGCGCTCGGCCCAGCGGCCGTCATAGCCATTGGGAGCGGCGAGGAAGGCGCAATGCCCGCCCTGTGCGGTCTCGACGAAGGAAATGTGCGAATTGCCTTGCAGCTTGGCGCGCGTTTCCGGCAGCACGCGAATGAAGGGGTCGTCCTGGGCATGAAGCACCAGGGTGGGAACGGCGATGCGGTCGATAACGCCGGACGAGGCGGCACGGGTGTAATAGTCCTGGGCATCGCGAAATCCGGAGTAGCGGGCGGTGATCTGGTCGTCGAAGTCGCGCATGCTGCGCATACCGCGCAGGTAGCGCACATCGTAGCGATCAGGATAAAGCGCTGCTTTGCGCAACATGCGGCGGCGCAAACCCAGAAGGAACTTCCACTCGTAGACGCGATTGGCGCGGGCGTGCAGCGCGTCGGAGGAAGGAGCAAGGTCCATCGCCGGAGAGACGCCGACGGCGGCTTTGGCCTGCGGCGGGGCATCCGGTCCCCACTCGCCAAGCAGCTTCAGCACCAGATTGCCGCCCATGGAATATCCCACGAACGCCAGCTTTTGCAGGCCATCTTCGTCGATCAGGGTTTGCGCAATCGCACCGACATCGCCCGACATGCCGGAGTTGTACAAGGTGGGACCAAGATGCTCGGTGTCGCCACAGTTGCGCATGTTCATGCGGACGACGTTCATCCCGGCTGCCCAGGCTTTGCTGCCGGTGCCGATCACATACTGCGATTCGCTGGAGCCTTCGAGCCCATGCACGATGACAACCGTCATCGCCGTTTTGCGCTCGGGCTGCCAATGGCAATGGCACAACACCTGGACTTCCGGCTCGACCTGAAACAACCGCTCTTCAGGCGGAGGAAGAAGATTGCGCCGCGGCAGGAAATTTCCGGCAAGCGTCTGCGCGTGACCGCTGACGAAAGGGCGGCGCGGCCGAAAGGGCTCTCCGAAGAAGTCGTGCTGCGGCTCCGCTTCGGTGGGTGGAAGACGAAGCTCCGACGCACTCCGGCCAGATTTGTTCTTGGCAAGGATAGACGCGGCTCCTGCATCTATTATGATGTCTTCGTGGCCGTAACCGATTCGCTATAAACCAGCGATGGGCTGCGAATCACGCGGATTGGAGCAATTGATGCCTATTTTCGAATACCGTTGCGAAGCCTGCGGACACAAGTTCGAGGCCATCGTCTTCGGCCAGCAGACGCCGGAATGTCCCAATTGTCACACCGAAAAGCTGGAGAAGCAGCTCTCGACCTTCGCCGTCAGCAAGGGCAGCAGTACAGCGTCTCCGGCGGCGGGCTGCGGGCAGGCCAATTGCTGCAGGATGAACGGCGGCTGCGAGTTGAACTAAAGCGGCTAGCTCAGCAGCACGTCGGGATTCTTGCGGGCGACATGCAACAGCTTCAGCGTGGCCTGACGCGGTTGCCGGACGCCTTGCTCCCAGCTCTCGACCGCATTCGAACTTACGTTCAGCAGGCGCGCGAAGAGCGCCTGACTGGCATTCAAGCTCTCCCGCAAGGCGCGAATATCGCTGCCCTTCATGGGCTTGGGCCGGGGCGGGATCTCCACCGAGCGCAGATCGAGCTTGATGCCGCTCTTTTCTGCAGCAGCTACTGCCGGGGAACGCTCTTCTTCCTTATGCTTGTTTCGCTTCTTGTCCTTCTTGTTTTTCTTGCCCATCGTCACCCTCTCGAAATATCCAATATCCCACATAGTAGGACTCAGGAAACAGGCAGTAAATAGCGCTTTAGCGCCGCGCCTCAGCCCACTTTCCGCTGAATCGGCCGCGCCACCGGCCGTCCCTTCTCGCCTACGTCAAGATATGCCCAGGGCAATTCGTGGTCGTGGGTGAATACTACGAGCCACTGCTGGGGAACGGCGACCTCGTAGAACCGGTGCTTGTTGGCGATGCTCTCCAGCGGATAGAGATCGTAACCGAGAGTCCAGGTTGGATCGAGGTGCTTGGCATCGGAGACAAGATCGCTGGGATAGGCAGCGACCTCGCCGCCACTTTCAACCATGACTGCCTGCATATCGCGCGTGTGTCCGGGATAGACCTTCACCGAAATGCCGGGAACGATTTCCGCGTCGCCTTTGAGCAGCTTCATTTGTCCGCTGTTGACCAGGGGATCGTAATTGTCGGTCATGTAGCTGACGCGGTCGCGCTCATGCTGCTCGTGAGCATGTTGCAGTTCGCCTTCCTGAACGTAATAGGTGGCGCGAGGAAAGGTCGCAACCGGCTTGCCGTTCTTATAGTGGGTGTTCCAGCCGCAGTGGTCGAAGTGCAGGTGGGTGTTGATGACGATGTCGATCTCGTCCGGCGAGATTCCGGCCTGCTCGAAGCTCTTCATCAGCAGTGCCTGGTGGCGGTAGATGGCCTGGCTCTTCTCGCTCAGCTTGTTGCCGATGCCGGTCTCGATGAGGACATTTTGCCGGCCGGTGCGCACCAGCAGAGAATTGGTCGCCAGCGGAATGGTATTGCGCTCGTCGGGCGTGATGCGCTTTTCCCACATGGTCTTGGGGATTATGCCGAACATGGTGCCGCCATCAATGTAGCAGTTGCCGTCCGAGAGGATGGTCAGTTCAAAGTCGCCCAGTGTCGTTCGATGCAAGGATCGTCTCCTCAAGAGAGTTGTTTTCGATCATACCGGCAGCGTTGGGTGGAGTGACCGGGACCTCGAAATACATGAGTTCATTTCCGCCTGCGTCGCGCACTCCGGTCAGATAGATATGAGCGCCTGCCAGCGACTGCTTTACGTCGGATATATCGAAAAACAGAAAGCCCGACTTGGTGGTGTGCGGCTCGACGGCGGCAGCCATGAAATTCGCGGCCAGGATCTCTTCGTACTGCTTCTGGGCCTTCTTGTTCTTATTGCCCGACAGCGGGATGGGGCCGACGCGCGGAGGAGGGGTAGTGCTGCCGCTGATATGAGCGACGCGGCGAAAGATATCGTCGGTGGTCAGCGAGTCCATTTTGGCGCGGCCGGCCGTCACCAACTGCGCCCGCATGTTGTTTACCGTGATGGACTGGTCCCCATCGTTCGTGATCACCAGAAAGACCGGCAGAATTCCTTCCTGGTTGTAGGGCGTGATGAAGATGTTGTCCTTGGGCGAAGTGTTGTAGAGATCGACGGCCGCGGTCACCTTCTCGGCAGCGTGAACGTCCTTGCAGGCGTAGGTGTTCGCGTTTTCGGCGCGCGGGAGAACAAAATCCTTCGCGGCCCAGAGCGTCAGCGTGGAGAATGCAACGATCATGCCAACGGTAAACAACAGGCGAGCGCGTCGAGTGAGCATACCGGGATTATCCGCTTTGGACGCGGCATTGCTCAACCCGGCAGTTGACGCCCGAGGCCCCGGCAACATAACCTCGCACTCTTACCGTGAAAGGAACATTCAACATGAGTCTTTTGCAATGGTGTGACGAGGGGCCGGCGACGGTTGGTTTGGAGGCGACGGTCGAAGACGCCATACGAACCATGATCGACCGGGCGGTCGGAGCGGTCGCGGTCGTCGACGAACAGAGAGTTGTGGCCGGCATGTTCACGGAGCGCGACGTGCTGGCCAAATTCGCGCTCAGCGGGCGCGATCCATATACCACTCCGGTACGCGAGTTGATGAGCCCCATCGTTGAGATGGCCACGGAAGCGACTACCCCGAGTGAGGCGCTGGCAGTAATGCTGGAGCGGCATTATCGCCACATGCCGATTGTGAGCGAGGAGGGCAAGGTGCTTGGCATCCTCTCTATCCGCAACATCCTGGAAGCGCGGGTTGACGACCTGCTGGCACAACTGGATGGGGCGCAGCAATCCCGGCCGCTGGCTTAGAGGACGGATCACCACAGGGAGCAGAGAGTGCAGTTGCTAATTGCTAATTGCCAGTTCCTGTTTTTCCATCATCTGCGGAATCGTCACGAACTCATATCCCTCGCTCTGGTAACGCGACAAGATGCGGTCGCTGGCTTCGACGCTGCGGCTGCGGTCAACGCCGATGCGGTGATATTCCCCGTCATGCAGCAGGATGACATCGCCGCCGCGAATCTGCCGGTCGGCGCGCGCGACAATTTCATCGGCGGATTTGGCCTTCCAGTCCTGGCAAGTGACATTCCACATCACGGTTTGCAATCCTAAGGAGCGCGCTACGCGCAGCGACGCCGGACGGCGCCCGCCAAATGGCGGCCGAAAGAGCTGGACATCGGCACCGGTGGCATCGAGGATCGCCTGCTGGGTCTGCTGGAGTTGGCGCCGCACCTCGGCGGCTGAGCAGAAGATGAGGTTGGGATGGTCCCAGGTGTGGCTGCCAATGGCGTGTCCGGCGGCAACAAGGGCGCGCGCAATGTCCGGTTTTTCCTGAACAAATCGGCCGATGAGGAAAAATGTTGCCTTCACCCCGTGGCGCTCCAGGACCTCCATCATGCGCCAGGTATAGGGATCATTGGGGCCGTCGTCATAGGTGAGCGCCAGCAGGCGGGAGCGGGGATCGACGCCGGTGAAGGTCTGGCCGTACACCTGCGACGTGGGCCACATGGTGTGGAAGCCGGCCCACGTAGCCATTCCGGCGAGGCCAGCGGCGCTGATGATCGCTGGGAGCATCAACTCGATTGTAGCCCGGGCACTGTTCGCGTTTCGCTCTTCGCCAGAAAGACCTCTGGCGGGGAGTTCAGAGCCTGTGGAAACCCGAATATCAAAGCGGAAACACGAAAAGCGAACGGCGAAAAGCGAGAAGCGGCTCCCCAGTGGAAAACTTGTCCACAGTTTTACCAGCAAGTAATTGCCACGGAGGCGCGCGCAAGTTATTCTGCGAATCGTAGCCTTTCTCCGACCATGGCAAACCTGTTTGAACCACCCCGGTATATTGCAGTCGAGGGCCCAATCCGAGTCGGCAAGAGCACGCTGAGCCGGGTGATTGCCGAGACCCTGCACGCGCAGCGCCTCAGCGAGCCGGAACAGAACCCGTTCTTGCGCGCGTTCTACCAGGGAGAGCCCGGGGCCGCGTTCCAGGCGCAGTTCGCGTTTCTCATCGCGCGCTATGAGCAGCTTGGCGGGCTGAACATCAAGGGCAATCCCAACAAGACCTATGTGGCCGACTACATCTTCGAGAAAGACAAGCTGTTCGCGTGCCTCAATCTGGGCGACGCCGAGCTGGAGGTTTACAACCGCTACTACGAGTTGTTCCGCCAGAATGTGCCCACGCCGGACCTGGTGATCTACCTGCAAGCGACGCCCGAGGTGCTGAAGAAGCGGCTGAAGAAAAAAGGCGCGCCCGGCGAGAAAGCGATCAGCGACGATTATCTGGAAGAGGTGATCAAGGCGTACGAGCACTTCTTCTTTCACTACACGTCGTCGGATTTGCTGATCGTGAACACGTCGGAGATCGACTTTGTGGAGCGTAGCGAAGATTTGCAGGCGCTGCTGCGGCGCGTCAGCGAACCCATTCGGGGGACGCAGTACTTCTTGCCGTTGGGCGGGGATGAGCAGTCGGCGCGGGCGTAGGGTGGCAGCTACGGCCACAGAGACCGCGGAAAAAGCCCGAACAGCAGATCCCTCGCGGGCTAATGCCCGCTCGTGATGACAAGTCAGAGAGGGCTGCTATTGGCGCAGCTGAAGCTGCGCCCCTTCAAGACAATTCAGAACGGCTACACCAGGGCTAGTGCTTCCCGGGCAGCGGCGATGGTGTCGTCAATATCGCCCTGAGTGTGGGCGAGGCTGAGGAAGGCGGCTTCGAACTGCGACGGCGGCAGCCACACTCCTGCGTCGAGCAGGGCTCCGTGGAAGCGGCCGAACTTTGCCGTGTCGCAGGTGGCGGCGGTAGTCCAGTCGGTGACTTGCTTGTCCGTGAAGAAAAACGTAAACATCGAGCCGACGCGGTTGGCGGTCATCGCTACACCGGCTTCTTTCGCCGCTTGCGTCACTCCCGCGACCAGCTTGGCTGACATCTCATCGAGCTGCTTGTAGAACTGTTCCCTGCTGGCCTTCAACTGGCGCAGGGTCGCAATGCCCGCGGCCATCGCCAACGGATTGCCGCTGAGCGTCCCTGCCTGATAGACGGGGCCGACGGGGGCGACCATGTCCATGAGCCTGGCTGGCCCACCGTAAGCGCCTACAGGCAACCCGCCGCCGATGATCTTGCCCAACGTCGTGATGTCGGGCTTGATGTTGTACAACTCCGAAGCTCCGCCGAAGGCGACGCGGAATCCGGTCATTACCTCATCGAAGAGGAGCAGCGCGCCTTCACGCTCGGTGATGTCACGTAACGCTTGAAGATACCCGGGCGTGGGAAGCACGCATCCCATGTTGCCGACCACAGGTTCAACGATGGCGCAGGCAA
>PLBD01000032.1 GCA_003135315.1 Acidobacteriaceae bacterium
AGGAAGCTTCGCCGGACGGCACTGCCAAGAAGGGCACGGTAGTGAAGGCCGTGATTGTGCGCACGCGCAAGGAGCATCGGCGCCGCGACGGCACCTATATCCGCTTCGACCAGAACGCCGCGGTGCTGATCAATGATGTGCACGAGCCGGTGGGGACGCGCGTCTTCGGACCGGTGGCCCGTGAGCTGCGCGAGAAGAAGTTTCTGAAGATTGCTTCGCTGGCGCCGGAAGTACTGTAAGGCAGTGGCCAGTGATCAGTGGTCAGGTGAAAAGCGATTTAGCTAAGTGCCAAATGCTAATTGCTAAAGGCCAGTTGCTAAGAGGATTGAATAGATGCAGAAGAGCGTAGACATTCGCCGCAACGATCAGGTGCGGGTGATTACCGGGCGGGACAAGGGCAAGCAGGGCCGGGTACTCCGCGTGATGCCTGACAAGGGCAAGGTCCTGGTCGAGCACGTAATGATGGTGAAGAAGAACGTGCGGCCGAACCCGCAGAAGAACATTAAGGGCGGCATCGCCGAGCAGGAAAGCGCCATCGCCATCAGCAACGTACTGCTGGTGTGCAACTCCTGCAACCGGCCGGTGCGCGTNNTAAAGACATAAGAGCTACGGTGAAACTGAGCTCGCAGCTAAATTGAGTTCCTCACGAACCGGCTGTAGCTGACGCCGAAACCGTGAGAAAGGTAGAAGAAGAAAATGGCAGACGAGAAGAAGCAAAAAGCCCAACAGGCGGGCGGGCAGGCCAAGCCGCAAGGCAAGAAGGCGAAGCCGGAAGTTGAAGCGGCCGGCGAGCAGCCCGGCGGAAAGCCGGCGCGGCCGAAGGCGACGAACCGCGCGACCGCGCGTCTGCGCGAGCGCTACGTCAAAGAGGTTCTGCCGGCGCTGATGAAAGAGTTCAGCCTGAAGAACCCGATGGCCGCCCCCAAGCTGGAGAAAATCATTTTGAACATGGGCGTGGGCGAGGCGACGCAGAATGCCAAGCTCATCGACCCGGCGGTAACCGAAGTCACCCAGATCACGGGCCAGAAGCCGGTGGTCACCAAGGCGAAGAAGTCGATTGCGCAGTTCAAGGTCCGCGAAGGAATGCCTATCGGAGTGATGGTGACGCTGCGCGGCGACCGGATGTACGAATTCTTCGACCGGCTGGTGAATGTGGCGCTGCCGCGCGTGCGCGATTTCCGCGGCGTGCCGACCAAGTCGTTCGATGGACGCGGCAACTTTACGCTGGGCGTGCGCGATCAGCTGATCTTTCCGGAGATCGATTACTCCAAGGTGGAGAAGCTGAAGGGCATGAACATTACCATCGTGACCTCGGCGGGTACGGACGACCAGGCGCGGGCGCTGCTGAAGCATATGGGAATGCCGTTCCGGCAGTGACGAGTGGCTAGTGACCAGTGGTCAGTGGCTAGTCAGAGGAATCAGGTCGGATAGATAGTTCAATTGCGAAGTTAGCTAAAGGCTAACGGCTGATAAAAGGAAACAATGGCAAGAACATCACAAATCGCCAAGTCGAACAAGAAGCCCAAGTTCTCGACCCGGCAGCACAACCGTTGCAAGATCTGCGGACGGTCGCGCGCCTATCTGCGCAAGTTCGGCCTTTGCCGGCTGCACTTCCGCGACCTGGCGCTGCGGGGCGAGATTCCCGGGGTTGCGAAGTCGAGTTGGTAATTAGCTACTAGCTGAGAGCTACTAGCTACTAGCTACGAGCAAAGATGTAAGTACGTCGCCGCTGGTTCTTTCAGCAACGTTGAGAAGCGTTGCGGCGAAGAGTTCGCGGAAAGCTAACGGGCGACGATATCAGGAGAAGCAAAGCATGAGTTTGACCGATCCGGTCTCGGATTTTCTGACCCGAGTTCGTAACGCCATCAAGGCACGGCAGCAGAAGGTGGACGTTCCCCATTCCAAGTTGAAGGTGGAGATGGCCCGCATTCTGAAAGAAGAGGGCTACATCGCGAACTTCAAGGCGACGGACGAAGAGGGACGCAAGGTGCTGCGAGTGTACTTGAAGTACAGCGCCGATAATTCCTCGCCCATTTCCGACTTGAAGCGGATTTCACGCCCCGGCTGCCGGGTGTACGTGGGACACAGTGAGATCCCCCGTATTCTGGGTGGTCTGGGGATCAACATCCTGACCACGCCGAAGGGCGTAATGACGGGGCGCCAGGCCCGCAAAGAAGGCGTGGGCGGCGAAGTGTTGTGCGAGATTTACTAGCCTGATGGAGGGTAGGGGTCCTTCGACTCCGGTGCGCAAAGACGGCGCACCTCCGCTCAGGATGACAGTAGCTTTTAGATTGTTTACTAAAAGCTAAGAGCTAATTGCTAAAGGCTGAATATTTATGTCTCGAATTGGAAAGAAGCCGATTCCGTTACCCAAAGGGGTGACCTATGCCGTGGAAGGCAATACCGTCCGCGTGAAGGGTCCCAAGGGCGAAGTCATCACCCACATGCCCGGCGGGGTGAAGCTGGAACAAAGCGACGGACAACTGCTGATCGTGCGCGAGGACGACTCGAAGGCCGCGGTCCATGGACTGGTGCGGGCGCTGGTCAACAACTCGGTGGAAGGCGTCACCAAGGGTTGGAACAAGGAACTGGACATTGTGGGCATCGGCTATCGCGCCGAGNNCAAGAACAAGGGCGTGCGTTATACCGGTGAGCGCCTGAAGAAGAAGGTCGGCAAGACCGGAGCGAAATAAGCAATTAGCAACTAGCAATTAGCAATTAGCTAAGGCTAAGAACTAAGAGCGAATGGCGATTTCATGACGGGATGGGGCTTCGGAATATGCCCACTGTCACCCGGTTCAGAAACCCGGGATGAGGAAGAAAAAAGATGCTTGCAAAGACTTCAAAAGACCAGACACGGCAGAAGGTACATACCCGGATCCGCAAGAAGCTGATGGGTACGACCGAGCGACCGCGGCTCAATGTATATCGCTCGGTGAACCATATCTATGCACAGGTCATCGACGACGCGAAGGGTGTAACCCTGGTGGCGGCAACGTCGGTGGAAAAGGGCAAAGGGATCAAGGGCGACAAACGGCCCACCGGGGGCAACCTGGCCTCCGCGAAAGAAGTGGGCAAGCTGATCGCCGATCGCGCCAAGGACAAGGGCATCAAGAAAGTGGTCTTCGATCGCGGTGGGTATCTGTACCACGGACGCGTGAAGGCGCTGGCTGATGCGGCGAGAGCGGCGGGGCTGGAGTTTTAGCGGTAATAGGGGTGCTTCGACTCCGGCGGTCAAAAGAGGACCGCCTCCGCTCAGGATGACACGGTTTGGCTAAGCTAAGTGCCAAATGCTAAGTGCCGGCGGAAACAACGAGAGATTTGAAGGCGTCGGAATCGGCGCCGGGAGACACAAAAGTAATGCCAATTGTTAAGAAGAAGCTGGATGCTGGACAGTATCAGCTGAAAGACCAGGTGGTTTCGATCAACCGCGTCACCAAGGTTGTGAAGGGCGGCAAGAACCTGTCGTTCGCGGCGCTGGTGGTGGTGGGCGATCCGAGCTCGGCGGTCGTGGGCTATGGCTCCGGCAAGGCGAAGGAAGTTCCGCAGGCGATCCGCAAAGGCATTGAGTCGGCGAAGAAAAACCTGCTGCGGGTGAACCTGACGCAGACCACGATTCCGCACCAGGTGCTGGGGCGTTACGGTTCGGGCATGGTGCTGCTGAAGCCGGCGCCCGAAGGAACGGGCGTGATTGCCGGCGGCGCGGTGCGCGCGGTGATGACGTCGGCGGGAATCCAGAACGTGCTGACGAAATCCATTGGGACGACCAACCCGCACAACGTGATCAAAGCCACGTTTAATGCCCTCGGCAGGCTGCGCGATCGCAAGGACGTGGCGGCACAGCGCGGCAAGACGGTGGAGGAACTGTAACTATGGCGCGCATTCGGAAGAAGGCAGTAGTAGCGGCGGCCAAACCGGGCACGAAGATGAAGTTGAAGTGGGTGCGGTCGGCAATTGCTGCGCCGGTGAAGCACAAGCTGGTAGTCAAAGGACTGGGCTTCACGCGGTTGAACCAGGTGGTGGTGCGGGAAGACACGCCGTCCATCCGCGGCATGGTGGCGAAGGTGCCGCATCTGGTGGAGATTGTGAAGTAGCGGTTAGCCGCGAGCTCCGAGCAATTAGCAATCGGTGGCCATTGAGAGAGCTACCTGCTGAAAAGGCAATGAAAATGAATCTAAGTACGTTACGAGCACCCCGGAAATCGTCGGAGAAGCGCAAGCGCGTGGGCCGTGGCATGGGCTCGGGCATGGGGAAGACCTCAACCCGCGGCCATAAGGGCCAGCGGTCGCGCAGCGGCTCGCGCATTATGCGCGGATTTGAAGGCGGCCAGATGCCGCTGCATCGCCGGCTGCCCAAGCGCGGCTTCANNGCACAAGTTTTCCAAGTCGGCGCAGGAGAAGATTGAGAAGGCCGGGGGAAAGGTAACAGTGGTCAGTGCCTAGTGGCCAGTCTTAGCAATTAGAATTCGGCCATATCGTTAGCTGACGACTGACAACCGACCCACTGACAACTGATCACTAGCCACTGGTTTTTGAGGTTTTATGCTTGAGAAGTTAGCCAACGTATTCCGCGTTCCCGATCTGCGAAAGCGCATTCTGTT
>PLBD01000335.1 GCA_003135315.1 Acidobacteriaceae bacterium
TCTGGAACGCCGCCCGCTTCCTTTTCATGAACGTCGACCGGGCGACCGAAGCGGGGCTCTGGTCGCTCGCGGAATTTAAGAATTCCCAGAATTCGGGTGCGATAAAGGATGTTTCGGATTCGGGTGCCCCACCCTTCCGCGAAGCGGAGGGTGGGACGAAAGGTATCCATGGTTTCAAATCCGAAACCTTGGAAGATCGCTGGATCCTCTCGCGCTTCAACCGTGTCGCCCTCGAGATCAACGACGCGCTGGATACTTATCGCTTCCACGAAGCCGCGCATGTGGTCTATCACTTTTTCTGGGGCGAGTTCTGCGACTGGTATTTGGAACTGATCAAGCCGCGGCTGCTGTCGGACGATCGCGAAGCCGCGCGTGCGGCCTACGCGAACCTGATCGGCATCTTCGAAGGCGCGCTGCGGCTGCTGTCCCCGTTCATGCCGTTCATCACCGAGGAACTCTGGCACGCCGTTTACGATGGCGAGCCCCCGGCCAAGTCAATCGCGCTGTCGCGCTATCCGCTCGCCGATCCCGCCCAGATGGACGCCGACGCTGAAACCGCGATGGCGATCCTTCAGGACCTGATCGTCAGCGTCCGCAACGTTCGCGCCGAGCTGAAAGTCGAGCAGAAGCAGAAGGTGGCCATCGAGGTATTTGCCGCAAGCGACGAGGTTCGCTCCATGCTGGAGCTGAATCGCAGCGCGGTGGAGCGCCTGGCGAATGTCGAGGGCATAACGTTTGTCGCGGAGTCGCTGGCCAAGGCCTCGGGCGCGCGCAGCACCGCGCGCTTCGACGTGCGTGTGCTGTTTGAACGCAAGATCGACGTCGCCGCCGAGCGCGACCGCTTGACGAAAGAACTGGAAAAGCTGACGCAGGAACTGGCGCGCGGGACCGCGCAGTTAAACAACGAAGCGTTTCTATCGAAGGCGCCCGCCAAGGTGGTCGAAGGCCTGAAGCGGCGCAAGGCAGAAGTCGAAATGTTGGTACAGAAAACGAGCGACGCGCTCGGCGAATTAGGCTAGGTCTTTTGTTTGTTGTGTACTGTAGCCGGGCGTGACTTTTTTCTCGCTTCGAATTCGGTAGTGTATCAGGGCGCGACTTTAGAGTCTGCGTGAGAATTGAGTTTGATCTTCGGCGGTGAAGTAAGACGCACGAAAAAAGAACCCCGAAGGNNGGGAAGCGGAGTCCTGGGTAGGTGGCAAAAAGTAACCGAGTCCCGTAGGGACGGCACGGTTTTCACGCGCGACTTTAGTCGTGCCGAAAGACGACTAGAAATCCGCGGGCTTTGGCCCCTGCAAGGCCGGAATCCCTCAGGGGCTAACGCCCGAAGTTCTCTTACGACGTGTCGGCATGGCTGAAGCCATGCCCTGATACAAACCGATAGCTGATAGGCTCGATTCAGAAAGCAAGGCGTTCGAGGGCTCGCATCATGGACTGGACAAGCCGCCGCATCACCGCCATTTTGGAGAACGCGCTGCTCGAGGACCGCGCCACGCGCGACGCCACCTCCTACGCCTGCATCGACGTCAACCAGCGCGCCTCGGCCACCCTGCTCGCCAAGCAGGACTGCATGCTCTCCGGCCTGGGTTGCGTCCATCGCATCCTCGACGTCTACGCCATGCTCGACGGCGCCATCACGTCGCATCCCGAAGTCACCAGCCACACGGAAATCTTTGACGGCGTCCGCCTGCGCAAAGGCCAATCCATTGCCGTAATCGTGCACAATGCCCGCGTCATTCTCTCCTGCGAGCGCGTCATCCTGAACATCATGCAGCGCATGAGCGGCATTGCCACGCTCACGCGCCGCTACGTTGACGCGGTGGAAGGCACCGGGACCGTGATCCTCGACACCCGCAAGACCGCGCCCGGCCTGCGTGTGCTCGACAAGTATGCGGTCACTTGCGGCGGCGGCCACAATCATCGCCTCGATCTCAGCGACGGCGTGCTCATCAAGAACAACCACATCGCGCTGGCGGGCGGCGTGCTTCCGGCGCTGGATCGCGCCCTGCGTAATCGCCGCGGCTCGGAGACGGTGGAGATCGAAGTGCGCTCGCTCGATGAATTCGAGATCGTGCTGGAGCACGGGGCCGAGGCCATCCTGCTCGACAACATGACGCCCGATCAGGTCCGCCAGGCAGTGGAACGCGTCCGCAAACTGAAGCTGGCGGTGCCCCTGGAAGCCTCCGGCGGAATCACCCTGGAGAACGTTCGCGCCTACGCCGAAACCGGCGTCAACTTCATCTCCGTGGGCGCACTGACCCACTCCGTCCCCGCCGTCGACCTCAGCATGCGCCTCGCGCCGGTGTGAGGAAGGCCGCTGTTCGCCGTTCGCTTTCAGCGGTCAGCCGTCAGCTTTTGGCTCTTAGCTCGTAGCTCGTAGCTCATAGCTACCCATTCTCTCTCCCTTCGCGCATAATCTTCCTATCGCCCGCACCGCACCAACTCGCATCGACACTCGCTCCGACGGCTCCACCGACGCGCGTCTCAGCCGCATCGTGCGTCTGCTGAGCGACAACGCGACCGTGGTCATCAGCGGCCAGCGCATCGCCGAAGAGCTGGGC
>PLBD01000491.1 GCA_003135315.1 Acidobacteriaceae bacterium
TCCTTCAGCTCGGGCGTGGTGAAGCGCTCGGCGTTCACCAGCGTCTGCTTGCGTTCGTAGTCAGCAGGAGCGAGATGCAGGTTTGCCTTCGAAATCTCGAGATAATAGCCGAAGACGCTGTTGAACTTTACCTTCAGCGAGCCGATACCGGTGCGCTGGCGCTCGCGCTGCTCGATTTGCGCGATGTATTGCTTGTTGTTGCGGCTGAGGGCGCGCAACTCGTCAAGCGTGGCGTCGACATCGGAGCGGATCACGCCGCCATCGGCGAGGGTCAGCGGGGGGTCGTCCTCCAGCGAGGAGAGAATGCGCACGCGAAGATCGGCTAACTCGTCGCATTGAGTGTGCAGCAACTGCAAGCGTTCCGCAGGGAAGTGGGACAGCGTGGTTCGTACGGCGGGAAGCTTGGCCAAGGATATGGCCAATGCCAACAGGTCACGCGGGTTGGCGGTCTCCAGCGTGACGCGACTGAGCAGGCGCTCCAAGTCCAGGATGCCTTCCATCGAACGGCGCAGCTCTTCGCGGCCGACCAGGTCGTTCACCATGGACTCGACCGCGTCCAATCGCTGGCTGATCTCCCCCAGGTCAATCGACGGGCGCAGCATCCAGGCGCGCAGCAGGCGCTTGCCCATGGGCGTTATCGTGCAATCCAGGCTGCGAAAGAGCGTGGCCTGTTCGCCCGAGCCGGCGAAGAGCGGCTCGATCAGCTCCAGATTGCGGACAGTGACCGCGTCAAGCACCAGGCAGTTCTGCCGCTCGTAGAAGCCGATGCGATCCACGTGATCGAGCGAGCCGCGCTGCGTGGTGCGAACATAATGCAGGATTGCGCCCGCCGCCGTCGCAGCAGCCGCGCGGTTGGCCAAGCCAAAGCCCTCCAACGAGAGCACGCCGAAGTGATTTTCCACCTGCGGAATGGCGTAGTCGGGGGCGAAGACCCAGTCGTCGAGCGGCGTCTCGGCCCAACTGGCGTTCTCGATGGACGCGATGCGCGGAGCGGCGGCAGCCTGCGCCGTCGTGGCTCGCTGTTGGTCAAAGAGCGGCAGCGAAGACGCGAAGAGCATCTCGCGCGGACGCAGGACGAGCAACTCTTCGCGGATGCGGCGCTCGGCGTCGTCACCTACAAACTCGGTGGCGCGGAACTCACCGGTCGAGAGATCGAGTGCGGCAAACCCGACGGCGTCTCCGGCGCGCGCCACACAAGCGAGAAAGTTGTTTTCCTCCGAGTCAAGATGCACGTCCACCGCCGTTCCCGGCGTGAGCACGCGCGTGACCTCGCGCTTCACCAGTGTCTTGGCGAGCCGGGGATTCTCCATCTGCTCGCAGATGGCGACCTTGAAGCCTTTGCGAATCAGCTTGGCAATATAGTTGTCGGCGGAGTGATAGGGCACGCCGCACATGGGAATCGCGACGCCCTTTTCTTTGTTGCGCGAGGTCAGCGTGATTTGCAACTCGCGCGAAGCGACTACCGCGTCCTCGAAAAAGAGCTCGTAGAAGTCGCCCAGGCGGAAGAACAGCAGCGCATTGGGATGCTCTTTCTTGATCGCGGTGTATTGCCGCATCAGCGGAGTGGACGGCTCGCTCATAGGAGGGAACTGCGCGGATTATAGCAGCCGAAAAATGGCGCAGCGCACCTTGCCAACCCGGCTCCCGCCTTCTAGAGTCAATGTTTCATGGCCACTATCATCCTTTTCGAATGCAGCAAGTGCGGCGAGAAATATCCTCCGCAAACCGCCCCGACAATTTGTCCCAAAGACGGCGGCCCGCTCTACGTACGTTATGACTTGCAAGCGATCCGTGGCGCCACAAAACGCGACTCGATTGCCGCCGGACCCGCCAGCATGTGGCGATATGCTGCGGTCTTTCCCGACGCCGAGCCAGTGACTCTCGGCGAAGGATTCACGCCGCTTCTGCCGAGCCGCAAGTACGCAAACCTGTTCATCAAGGATGAAGGCCTGAATCCCACGGGCTCGTTCAAGGCGCGCGGAATGAGTGCAGCGATCACCATGGCTCGACATTATGGGTTGAAAAAGCTGGCCGCGCCCTCGGCGGGAAATGCCGGAGGCGCGCTTGCCGCCTACGCAGCCGCGGCTGGTCTGGAAGCCTACGTCTTCATGCCGAAAGATGTGCCGATCGCGAATCGGCTGGAAGTGGAGGCTGCGGGGGCGCACTTGACGCTGGTCGATGGACTCATCAGCGACTGTGGCCGCATGGTTGCCGAGCGGAAAGAGCGCGAGGGCTGGTTCGACATGTCGACGCTGAAGGAGCCGTTCCGCGTTGAGGGCAAGAAGACCATGGGATACGAAGTGGCCGAACAGATGGGATGGAGTCTGCCGGACGCGATTCTGTATCCGACCGGCGGCGGTGTCGGCCTGATTGGAATGTGGAAGGCGTTTGAGGAACTGGAAGAACTGGGATGGATCGAACGCGGCAAGCGGCCAAAGATGATCTGCATTCAGGCTGATGGCTGCGCGCCGATCCCGAAGGCGCTGCAGGAAGGCGAGGCGGTGTCGAAAATGTGGCCGGACGCGCACACACTGGCTGCTGGACTGCGCGTACCGAAAGCGTATGGGGACTTCATCATTCTCGACATTGTGCGCAAGAGTGGAGGCACAGCGATTGCGGTGAGCGATGCTGCGATTATGGCCGGCGTAAAGGAGATGGCGTCGACCGAGGGCATCTTTGCCGCGCCTGAAGGCGGAGCTGCTCTGGCGGCGTACAAGCAATTACTGGAGAAAGGGTTTCTCGCCGCTGCCCACAAAGTTGTTCTGTTCAATACCGGCTCGGGTTACAAATATCTCGACGTGTTCGCGAAATATTGGGGCGTGGACGCATTCGCCGCACCAGCGAGATTGCCGGCGTCACGGAACATGGGGGGAATCATCGCGCCGTACTAGAAAATCAGCACTTGGCATTTAGCATGGCGCTAGAACGCGCCGGTGAAGGCAGTGCCAGTGTTTAATGCTAATTGCTGCGGGAAACTCCACACGCCCCTCGGACGCAAACTCGTGAAGTGCTGTACCATCGCAACGAGGTGAAATTATGTCGTTTCGTAATGGGGACAAGTCCCGGGAAAATCGGCTGCGCAAAGCGAAAGAGAAGAAGCGCGAGAACGTTCGCAAGCTGGTAACCAAGAGTGACGCGAAGAAACAGTCGACGGCAGCGGCCTCGGTCAAGAAGTAAAGTCAGGAATTGGGCGTGGTTTCTTCTTCGACGGCGTCTTGCTCTTCCCGGCCGACGGGATAGGAATACATCTTGCTCGCGATGTTGGGCATCGCGTGACGACGCTCGGCAATCAACTCCGCGACAATGGCGACGGCGATTTCTTCGGGCGTGACCGCACCGATCTCCAGTCCGACGGGCGCGTGGACGTTGGCGAACTTTTCCGCCGGAATACCTTCCTTCTCCAGTTCTTTGTAAATCGAGATGGTCTTGCGCTTTGAGCCGATCATTCCCAGATAGCGCGCACGAACATTGACGGCCCAGCGCAGCACTCGCATGTCGTCGCGATGTCCGCGAGTGACGATCACGATATACGAGCCCTCAGGCGGATTCAGCCGCGCCGTCACCGCGTCAAAATCGTCAGCGATGACTTCGCGCGCCTCGGGGAAGCGCTCACCATTGGCGTAGGATTCGCGATCATCAACCACGACGATCTCGAAGCCTGCGGTGGCCGCAATCTTGTACAGGTTGTACGCGACGTGTCCGGCGCCAAAGATGTAGAGAAGCGCGGGAGGCAGAACGGGCTCGATAAAGATTTCCAGCGTGCCCCCGCAAACCAGGCCCGTATCGTATTTGGGGTTGTTGTTGAGGTTGAAGGTGAGCGAGCGCGGCTTCTCTTCTTCCATCACTTCGCGTGCGGCCTGCCAGACCTCGGCCTCGACGCAACCCCCGCCGATGGTGCCTGCAATGGAGCCGTCGTCGCGCACCAGCATCTTCGCGGTCTGGAAGGATGGAATCGAACCGCGAGCGTTCGTGATGGTGGCCACGGCGCCGCGCCGGCCTTCGCGGCGAAGCTGCACGATTTGTTCGTAGATGTCCATGAAGGAGCAACTGGCAATTAGCTTCATTATTGAGATGTCGGCGGGCGAAGTCAAAATACTCGAGTAAAATGATGCTTCTCCCAAACGATTTTGGGGTCTCGAAATCATGTCGTACCACAGGTGGAGTAGGAGAGCACGATGAAAGCGGTTCGCATTCATGAGTTCGGTGGTCCGGAGGTTCTTAAGTACGAAGAGGTGCCCGATCCGGTTCTGCGCAAAGATTATGTGTTGGTTCGCGTTCGCGCTTGCGCGCTGAATCATCTTGATCTCTGGGTTCGCAAAGGTCTTCCTGGCGTAAAGCTGCCGCATATCCTCGGTAGCGATGTTGCCGGCGAAGTTGTCGAGAGTGGCGAGTACATCGCCGACGTCAAGCCGGGGACACGCGTGCTGCTTGCGCCGATGGTCTTCTGCAATCATTGCGAGCGGTGCATGGCCGGGCATCAGACCCTGTGTACCCAGTTCGCCGTGCTGGGCAATACCGTCGATGGCGGCAACTGCGAACTGATCGCCGTTCTGCGAGTCAACGTTATCCCTATTCCCGACTCGCTCAACTTCGTCGACGCAGCCAGCGTTCCGCTGGTCTTCCTTACGGCGTGGCACATGCTGCTGGGCCGCGCGCATCTGCGGGCCGGACAGACGGTGCTGGTTCTAGGCGCAGGATCGGGCGTGGGATCGGCTGCGATCCAGATTGCGAAGATGCTGGGTGCCGAGGTCATCACTACCGCCGGCGACGAGCGCAAGCTGGCCAAGGCGCGCGAGCTCGGCGCCGACCACACCATCGATCATTACAAGCAGAAGATCGCGGATGAAGTGCGCCGGATCACCAGCAAGCGCGGGGTAGATGTGGTCTTCGAACATGTAGGACAGGCGACGTGGCCCGACAGCGTGCGATCCCTCAAACCGGGCGGCACGCTGGTCACCTGCGGCGCGACCACGG
>PLBD01000244.1 GCA_003135315.1 Acidobacteriaceae bacterium
ATAAAGTCCGCGATTGCGTTCGCCGTTGCCTTCCAGGTTGCGCAGCAACAACCAGGTGTCCATCTGTGAAGACACGCCCACTTCGCTGATTTCCTCCGCGCTGTCACCGGAGGTGAGGCTGGTGAACATGGCGGTTATCTGCCGCGACTTGAACACATCGATCAGGCGCGTCACCATCGACTTCACTTCCGAATGTGTCCCCACCGATTCGAAGTTAGTGATCGGATCGATGACTACCACGTGCGGGGCAAAGGCCGCGGCCAAGTCGTGAATCGTGAGCAGGTGTTTTTCCAGTCCAAAGGCTCCCGGCCGCGAAGCGTAGAAGCGTAACAGGCCTCTCTTGATCCAGGGCTCAAGGTCGATTCCGATGGAGCGCATGTTGCGAATGACTTCGTCGCTGGATTGTTCGGAGGCCATGTAGAGCGCGCGTTCCCCGCGCCGGCAGGCCGCCTGAACAAAGTGCGCTGCCAGACTGCTTTTGCCCGTGCCGGCACCTCCCGAGAGCAGGACGCTGGTTCCGCGGTAGAAACCTCTCCCCCCCAGCATGGTGTCCAACCGCGCGACGCCGGTCGAAATTCTTTGCGTCGATGCTTTATGGTCCAGCTTCAAGGAACTGAGCGGAAGCACGGAGAAACCGGTGTCGCCGATCAGGAATGGATACTCATTGGTTCCGTGCATGGTCCCCCGGTACTTGACGACCCGCAGGCGCCGAATCGAGCTTTGCTCCTCTATGCGATGGTCCAGCAGAACGACACAATCGGCAACGTATTCCTCGATACCGTGGCGCGTCAGCTTTCCCTCGCCGGTCTCGGCCGTGACCACGGCGGTGACCCCTTGTGACTTCAGCCAACGGAACAGCCGGCGGAGTTCGGAACGCAGAAGGTCAGTGTCGGTAAACCCGGCAAATAAGGACTCGATGGTATCCAGGACGACACGTTTGGCGCCTACCGCCTTGATCGCGCTCTCCAGCCGGATAAAGAGCCCTTCCAGATCGTAGTCGCCAGCCGTTTCGGTCTCGCCGCGCTCCACCTGCACATAGTCCAGAACAATCTTTTTGCGAGCCTGTAAACCGGAAAGGTCAAAGCCCATGGAGGCGACATTTTCCGTAAGCTCCTTGTCGGACTCTTCGAAAGACACAAATACGCCGGGATCCTTGAACTGCGTAGCTCCGCGGACCATAAACTCCATCGCCAGCAGGGTTTTGCCGCATCCCGCCGTGCCGCATACCAGTGTCGGCCTGCCTTTGGGCAGACCGCCTCCAGTGATCTGGTCCAGGCCCGTGATGCCGGTAGGACACTTTTCAATTCCATTCTTAGGTGCAGATTTCAGTCGGGGAGTCGACATTATGAACCTCTCTTTGCAGAATCGAGTGCAGTCCGGGCACCGTCCTGCGTCACGAAAAACGGCTGTCTGGATTGAATGGGTCGAGAGGGAGAGAAGACCTTCGCCCGATCGGCGCCATGAAATTCATTCCTGAAATCCCCTGGCGCCGGGCCCCAGGCTGTGCGGACTAGAGTAGCCATAGACATCGCTTGCTCCCGGCAAAATTGAGATCGTCCAGAGGGTCCTTGATCTGACAATGGTTTTCTCTACAACTGACCTTCTCGCCTGGCCGAAGCTGATTTCGTGCCTTTCCAACCACGGAATGCCCAGCAAGTCTTATATCGGCGAAAGAACCTCTCAACGTTATGCCTAGGGACGCGGTCCTCCGAGTATCAGATTTTGCACGTTGGAGGTCCATACATCATCGCTTTCCAAAAACAAGTGATCACATAAACGATGGTCAACGGACACTGTCGCTCCAGACCGGTCGTGTGCTCGGGCTGAGATTGCCTTGGGCGAGCAACTTGTGGACCAACTCGTAGACTGCCACGGATGGGATACTTTCAGGGTCCACCAGGATGAACGGCTTGTGAGCTTCCTGAGACCTCAGACAGAGCTCGGCTGCAGGTGGAATAACTTGAAGAATGTCGCAGCCCAGCTTGATGTTGAGTTCGCTCATCTGCAGGCCGAACAAGGCTCCGGAGCGATTCACCAGAGTCGCGTGCAGCAGTGGATGCGAGGCGCCGGCCGCACTAAGCTGTTCGAGGACCAGCTTCCCACAGCTAAAACTCACGGGATGATTATCGAAAACGACGATCCCGGTCTGGCAACGACGAGCAGCAATTCGGCTCGCCGGCGACCATCCGTCGGGAAGATCGAGCACGACATAGTCTGCCAGCTGAACAAGATGGTCTAAAAGGGCTTCGGCCTTGTCTGGCTCAATCAATCGAAAGTCTCTGAACTTCTGCGGGCCGAATAACACCTTCAGTCTCCATGGAAATTCCATGAGACGCGAAGCTACTTCGTCCCGGCCGATCCGGTCGCCGGCGAGTTCCAGTAAGTCGCCGAGGTCGTGGCCAGGCGTGTGGCCTAGCTGCAAAGAGAATGTTCCGAAGTCGGCCCTCAACTCTACAGCAATGACACCTTTGTGAGCTTCGGCAATCCCAGTCGCTACGTTGAGCGCCAGGGTGGTTGTGCCCACTCCGCCCTTGCTGCCGAAAAAGGCAAGAATCTTGCCGTTGCTCTTCGGTGCGGCAGCGAGTTGCTTCCTCTGGCGCTCAATGGCAAATAGCACGGTACGTACCAGGGTGTCGCTCTCGACTTGCCCTTTGATCAGGTAGTCTTGCGCCCCCACGCTTACGGCCCGGATTGCCACTTCTTCATCTTGAAGGCCGCTGAGAAGAACAACCGGCAGCGAGGGCTCTACGGCATGGGCCCGCTCGAAGGTCGCGAATCCCTGGCTATCGGGTAGTCCAAGATCAAGCAACAGGACGTCGATATCGCCCTTGGATATCCGCCCCAGGCCCAAAGAGAGCCGATCGCAAATATCGAGATGGAAAGAAGTGGTCTTGGCGGCAGACAACATCAGCGAGGTTAATTTGGCATCCGCGGGGTTGTCTTCAATAAGGAGGACACGAACTTGTCGCTGGTCCATCGGCGTCGGCCTGCCTTCCGATTTGAGCTACAGTCAGGCCGATCCGAATTAACCGAGGGTCCAAGTCGGCGCAAGCCGTAACAGAATTACAGTTCCCAAAACGCCGTAGTTCCAACCTGGAGGCCCTACGCTTACATCCCATTGAGGCGATTATCCTCCGGAAGGCGGCGGCTGCCCGTGATTTTTGTCACCATTCTGCGTGACATGGGAGCTCGAGGCATTTCAACTTGTCTAATCCCTGCAAGGTGTTGGTCGATAGAGTCAGCAGGAGCAGGACACATGGCGCTGCTATCTCTAAAACGGCTCGGGGAAGCCCCCTCGACGGAAATCAATCAGCGCATCCTAGCTCAGCTGGTCGAGATGGTTACGCTACAGCCCGTGGCTGCCGACCCCGAAGAGTGCGAGCGCTTCATCGCCCAAGTCCACCGGATTCAAGATGAGGTCGCCGCCGACGCCTCCACTGATCAGATATTGGCTGCGGTCCGGGCCATCGGCGGCGCTTTGGCCACGCACCAGGAGGTCGTGTCCAATCTGTTTCGTCATCAAGGCAGCGAGTTGCAGAACATGGTTTGCCGGCAAACCGACACGCTGAACTCGATGATGAGGATGGCCAGCAACGTCTCCGCCAGGAACCTCGAGAGCATCGCAATGCAACTTAAGGACGCCTGTGCTCTAGACGACATTCAAGTACTGCGCATCCGCCTTGCGGATTGCCTCAAAAGTTTGCGCGATGAAGCGGAAAGGCAGAATACCGAGATCCAGTCCAACCTGGGAATCTTGCAGCGCCAGCTCGAGGACACAAAACAAAGGGCATCGCGTCACAGAATCTCGGCGCAGATTGATCGGGTGACAGGGCTTGGCGACCGTGCCGCCGCTGAGATTGCAATTCAGGAGTCGGCTAATACGCCTGACACGCGTTATGTTTTGATTGGCGTGCTGGGCAAGATGCAGGGCATCAACGCGCGTTTTGGCTACGCGGTAGGCGACGAGGTCTTGTGCGACTTTGTGGCCCATGCCGCCCGCCAGGTGAGCGGCAACCCTACCTTCTACCGGTGGAGCGGACCGGCCCTGATTGCCATACTCGAGCGTACGGAGCCTCTACACGTTATTCGAAGCGAGGTTTCCCGCTTCGCCGAAGCACCGCTTGTAAAACATCTGGTCAGCCGTCAGCAGAACGCCCTCATTAGCATCTTGGCTTCGTGGCTGGTAATTCCTCTGCAGCCTCCTGCCAGCGATCTCATCGCATCCATCGACACTTTCGTCAGCGCACAAACCTGTATGAAGTAAGTCTGCATGGTCTTGTGCCAGGGATGAGAATACGGCTCGGCAGGAAGTTGCGGCGCTTGGCGGGCAAATGGAAAAGGCTGTGACTTTGGTTAT
>PLBD01000257.1 GCA_003135315.1 Acidobacteriaceae bacterium
CCCGTCGCTCCCGTTAATCCTGTAGCACCCGTCGCACCCGTCGCTCCGGTCAATCCATTCGCACCCGTCGCTCCCGTCGCTCCGGTCAATCCAGTTGCTCCAGTCGCGCCCGTGGCTCCCGTCTTTCCCGTGGGTCCGGTCGCGCCAGTAGCTCCTGTCAATCCCGTGGCTCCGGTCGCGCCAGTCGGTCCCGTCAATCCTGTGGCCCCGGTGGCTCCCGTGGCTCCCTGGGGTCCTGTGAACCCCCTGGGTCCTAGGGCTCCGGTCGGTCCAGTGGCTCCGGTCGGCCCTGTGGGTCCCTGGGGTCCGGTCGCTCCCGTGGCCCCGGTCGGCCCCGTGGGTCCCTGGGGTCCTGTGAATCCCCTGGGTCCTAGGGGTCCCGTCGGCCCGGTGGGTCCCGATGGTCCGGTCGCTCNNTCGAAAGCGAGATAGTTCACGGGATAGTCCGCCCTCAGCACCAGCGCCAATCCATTGTTCGGAACGCTGCCGTTCGCCCATCCCTGCACCAGCGACGTAATGTCGATCACCACGAACTGGTTGAGGAGTGTCTCATTGAGAAGAATGTTGGCCACCAACTCTCCCAAGGCGGGCTGGTTGCTCCAGGTCAGCGTGCTCTCGCTCCAACTGTTGTTGAGCTGGTAAACCAATAAACCGCCGCCGGAATCATCGGCTGCATCCACGTACAGGCGCAGCGTGGCCTTTTTTATCGTGACGCCGGTGGGCAAAGTCGCGAGACTGAATTGCAGATAACTAATGCAGCAGCCGCCTGCGGTGAAGGAAGTCGCCGCGCCGTAATTCGTACTAGGTGCTTCCCTGTTGGAGTAGGTGTCTGCGATCGGCGGCGCCGATTGCGCGAAGCCTAAAGTGGAAATCAGAGTGATAACGACGACGGCCAGTCGGCGAAGTAGCATGGTTTCCTCGCACTGATCTCAAAGAGCCCAAGTCACCCCGGGCCTGACCGAGTGCTTCCGAACACCAAGGATTGGGGCCTTGGGACTCCCGCCTGACGTGGCGCGCCTCAGGCAAAAGCAACGGTGTCCCATGAAATGCAGAATTCCGGCTCAATAAGGAGGTCGCTTGGCTACCGCAACCGAGCCAAAGACAACAGCGTTCAAGATCAGTGAGTGCCCGGATCCGGCTCTGTATGCTCCCGTATTTCCGCGGACAGTCTGCGGGTTAAGTACAAGAGCGCCCTGCCAGAATCCAACAGCTTAAGTCCTGATGGCCCACGCCTCGAACGCTGTAGCGAGGTGTCCTACGTAAGTAGCCGAACAGAAGAAGTTTCTCGGCTGAGTGCTGCCATGGTGCCCCCAGCTTGCTGCGATGTCAAGGCCTTTTTCACGGAATTGTAACTTTTCACCCCGCCCATGCATTCTGCCCGAAACCTTCTGATTGTGGGCAAGCGAAAAGCACGATTTCAAACCTTCGTTCGTACCGTAGAGATTACCCGCGTGGTCGACAGCTGGGTTGCATCCATCGCCTGGATTTTGGCCGAAGGCGTAAAGGGTAACCTCCCTCCAGCTCGACCCATGGGGCACTAGCTTGAAAACTGGGGCAAACCGCAGAGGCGTATGTAGAACGCAAACGGGACCGCAGTATCAAGCACTCAGCGGCCCAGATTCACTGGGGTAATTGATTGCGGAGCAAAGTCGCTGGAAACCATCGATGATTTCCTGACTCAGAAGCGTATTGCGATGGCGGGAATCTCGCGCGACCCGGCGAATTTCAGCATCAAGAGCTGTGCCGCCTCTACCCGAAATTGGTCGCCGAATCCAACGAGTCAGCTGACGAGATTTGGGTGAGAAAAAACCGAACAGATCGAGCTTGGGTGCTGTTGTTATGTCGTCTGGTTGAACTCAGTTCAGTTCGTTATAGCTGTCACACGGCTTGACCCGGGCCATACTCTTTCGCCAATAGAAGCACGCCTTGGTAGCGTGAGTTTTCTGGAAGACGTCCTTGTAGGTGACATAGACATAGTTTGCGGCGCGCAACCGATCTCGCGTAAGACCACTCACCGCGTCGGGCGAGGTAGTGAACCAGACATCGGTCGTATACACCGCGCCGGGCATCAAGGTTCCGGCGGAGGCGGTTACGTTGGGCTCCTGCTGCGGGCCGGATTGATCGTTGTCTTCAATTGTGGCGACGTCGGCAACCTGCAGGTCAAGTGCCGGCGTCTTGCCCGTGTTCTGCAACTTGATGGTGAAGCCTCCGCCGTTGGCGGTCAGGGGATGGACCGTCGCTTCTGTCAATCCCACCCATGCTCTCTGGTCCGTTCGCATTCCCTCCTGCAGTATCCGCGTCGAAGCTTCCGAGGATTCAATCAGCTGGGTATGTAGTTTGCCGAGTTGCCTCTCAAAGCTGATGCCGAAGCAGAGCACGGCGACGGCAGCTACTAAGGCTCCGACCGCAGTTATCCAGCTGGTAACCCTGCGCTGCCCGGCCTGAAAGGTGTCAGTGTCAGGATGCGGGGCAAGCATCGATACGTTAGTGAACGTATTTCCATAAATCAGCGGGTTATTCGCTACGAGTTCGTCGGACGTTTGGGCCGTGTATTCCACTGCGGTGAGCGTAGAACCATTGGGCACCACCGTATCGGGCACAAGCGCAGTCTCGAAAGTCAGAGGAGGAGATTGCGGCTGCTCTGAACTCCGTGCCTCTTCCCGCTTTTGTACCTCTTGCAGAAGTGCGTCAAGTTCCTCGCGACTCTGCCAGGATGCCTCCGGTAACTCCGTCGATACCAACGCGCGCAGGCTTTCCGCCGATTCCGCGGCGGTCTCAAGTTGTTCGAGGATTTCTTCGATGTCGATTAACTTGGCGGCCCTGAGCTGTTCCACGCTTTCAAAAGGCAGCACCAAAGAATCGTCCAGAGACGCACGAGCCGAAGGCCACGATGAACTCATGTCAGCCTCCTGATGCGGAGTATCCGTGTTGGCTATCGACAGCCCCAACTGATTACCGCTGGCCATGGGTTAAGTTTCGCTCCTGCTGT
>PLBD01000159.1 GCA_003135315.1 Acidobacteriaceae bacterium
ATGTTACCAGCCGCGTCGAAGAGAAGGGCGCCGAAAGCGTCCCACGCGATATAGGAGTTGAAGTTGTAGAGCACGCTCAATGTCCAGGGACACAGGGCGGTTTGGCAGGCCCGGGCGGGCGGCCTTAGGTTGAAAACTACGCCATTTCCATAGGCCCCTCCCCCAGTCGTAACTCCGTAAAGGCCGCCATCCGGCCCGAAAACTACTGGGGCCTGGGGGAACGTGCCATCATGGCTGCCTCCCTTGAAGCGGTGGAGCGTAGTGAAGACCCAACCCTGTCCCTTGGGCGCAAGCCTAAACACTGTGCCGTCATAGCCATAGAGGTCTTCATCCGTGGTGCCGTATAGATTTCCCGCCGCGTCGATGGCTAAGCCGGCCATGGGTTGATACCCGTCGCTTCCCATCTCCGCGAACTTGTGAATGACCTGGTAGGTTTGCGCCTGCGCTGTTTGCGTCGACAACCCAGTCAGTACAAACACGATAACGATCGCCAGCGCCGAGGTTGCAAGCCAAGAATTTACGTTGCGAGTCCGACTCCGATGTTGTCCTGAATTCGTCATAGCCATCTCCTTAACTGACGATTGACCACTGGCTACTGCCAACTGCTTTACGGCGTGATCTCCCACACCACTCCACATCCCTTGCCATAGCAACCCTCGCCGCCGGCCGACGCTGTCCCGAACAGGTTACCTTTCGCGTCGATGGAGACGGTGCTGTAGGGATGCGCGCCGTCGCTGCCGCCAGTAAAGTTGTGCAGCGAAGTGTAAGTCCAGCCGCCCTGTCCCGGGCTAAGCTGGAACACTCCAGCGGGACAACTGTTGTAATAGCCATCGAACGTGCCGTACAGATTCCCTGCGGCATCCAGGGTGAGCGGAGCTTTGGGTCCTGTTCCGAAGCCGCCGCAGCTGGGGAAGTTGTAGAGCACGGTGTAAACCCAACCGCCATCAGAGGGGCTCAACTCGAAGATCACGCCACCGNNAACTCGAAAATTGCGCCAAGACTGTACTGTCCGCCTTCGAATGTCGTGCCAACGAGATTTCCTGAATGATCAAAGATGATGCCGAGCGGTGCTTCCCCGTCTAGTCCACCTTGAAAGTTGTAGACCACAGATTTCTGCCAGCCCTGTCCCGAGGGCGAGAGCTGATAGATTAGCCCGCATCCCTCATAACAACCCTGGCCACCAACTTCCATGGCGCCATAAATATTTCGTAAGTGGTCGAAGATGACAGGCCCACTGGGATTAAATCCATCGTTCTGGAACCCGTAAAGCGTGGTGTCTGTCCACTCCGCCAATACATTGGACGGGCGTGCCGCTGAAGGCCGGAGGTTGTACACCGCGGGGCCAGAGTTTACGCCATACACACTGCCGTCAGCCCCGAGGCTCACTCCGGTTGTCGGCCAGCCGCCATCGTCAACTCCGGTGAAGCTGTACAGCGTAGAGAGTACCCAGCTCGAGCCATGCGGCGTGATTTTGAAAACTGTGCCGGCGTCGTGTGCCCCGCCGGAGTATGCCGTTCCATAGTAGTTTCCATGTCCATCAGGAGTCAGGCCGGCATCCGGAGCTGCTCCATCGCCTCCGCCTGTGAAGGTGTGAAGGACTTGATAGTTTTGACCCAGCATCAATGATCCAGAAAGAAGCGCGAACACTGCAAGAGTGAACACAAGACTGACCTTACCGCTGCTGATTAGGTTTAGCGGTGTTTTCGTGATCGTCATAAGTCTCTCCTTCCACCATCGCCCCTAGGATCGGGCCGACGCTGGCACGGCTGCGAACATCAGGAAATGGGGGGCTGCGATAGGCCGACACACCCTGCGGGATTGTACGGTGCACGTCATAACTACTTCCCGGAACACTTGCCTACGGCGGGCTTTCGTGACGACTATCACTCCGAGTCTGGCAAAAGGCAACTTAATTGTGCATTACGGCGTAATCTACTGAAATAAAGCGCTTTAGCTTTCAAGCTCCGCGGTGATTGGCGAAGCCAGGCGATCTCGTAACCAATCATCAACGGCGTCCGGGCCACCATCGGCTGGATGCAAAGCAGGCGCGGCGGGTGCTGGCCGCGCTGAACAGCGCGCGTACCAACCGGAAACGGATGGAGGCGTGCGTCGCCGCCTGCGCGAATGACGTTCCGGACAAGAGCAAGAAGGGCGGGATTACCCGGGCCTAGAAAACCGCGAGACGCCCCGCAAAAGCGGGCGGCGAGGCTTGACAGGCGGGATGCGAGTTGGGTATATTAGCACTCATAGGCGGTGAGTGCTAACAGCTTCCTCCCCGCATCATTGCTTCACAAACCTCATACGTCGCCCGGCCGGAGCGCAGTTGCTTCGACGGGGCTGATGGGTACCGTAATCCAAATGAGTTCGACCAATCGAAAGGAGTTCAAAGAATGTCTACCAAACTGACTCCCCTGCACGACCGCATCGTGGTTCGCCGGGTTGAAGAGGCGGAAACTACACGTGGCGGAATCATCATCCCCGACAGCGCCAAAGACAAGCCGCAAGAGGGCGAAGTGATTTCCGTGGGCCGGGGCAAGACCAACGACAAAGGCGAGACCTTCCCCCTGGATGTAAAGGCGGGCGATCACATCCTGTTCGGCAAGTATGCCGGCACCGAGATCAAGATCGACGGCGAAGACTTCCTGATCATGCGCGAGGAAGAAGTGCTCGGCATCCTGGAAGGCGCCGCCAAGGCGAAGGAACACGCTGCGAAGAAGTAGCTGCGAGCCCCGAGCCCCGAGCCCCGAGCCGCGAGCTTGGAGCTAATTAAGAGTTTCGTCGCCCACCCTTTCGCAACAGCAGCGAAAGGATGGGGTCCCGCAAGATTTAGCTGAGAGCTGACGGCTGATAGCCGACAACTCATTTCGACAAGGAGAAATTAAGACAATGGCAAAACAAATTCTGCACGGAGAAGATTCCCGCCAGTCGATACTGCGCGGCGTGAATGTTCTGGCTGATGCTGTGAAGGTCACACTCGGCCCCAAGGGCCGCAACGTCGTGATCGAGAAGAAATTCGGTTCGCCGCTCATCACCAAGGACGGCGTCACCGTAGCCAAGGAAATTGAACTGAAGGACCCGCTGGAGAACATGGGCGCGCAGATGGTGCG
>PLBD01000276.1 GCA_003135315.1 Acidobacteriaceae bacterium
TTCAAACTGAGCCGCTACCGGAGGCTCGAGATTCTGGCCAAACCTGTCCGAATCCGACTATGATTCACACGCAAGAACACCCAGGCTTACCGTTCTATCAAAGAGGTCCCGACACTATCATGCAAGAACAACTGAAAACTCGTTTGGTCGCATCGTTGATGGCGGTCGCCGGCGTGCTGGCGNNCGCCCGCCCCGCAACTCGCGCCCGAAACGCGCGAGCGCTTGTGCGAGGCGGCCCTGCGTCTCGCACGGGCGGTGAGCTTCCGCAATCTCGGCACCTTCGAGTTCCTGGTGGGCGCCGACGGCAAGTTCGAATCCGATCCCGACACCGCCCTGGTGCAGTTCGGCATCTCGGCCCAGGAAGAGAAGCTACAGGATGCAAACCAGAAAGCTTCCCAGGCAGCCGAGCAGATCCGCCAGCTTTTACGCACCAACGGAATCGATCCCAAGGACGCGCAGATCAGCCGCTTCGCCACGCAGCCGGTCTACGACTACAAGAACCCCAAGCGCAAACTGGTGGGCTATCGCGTGGATGCGAACATCAGCATCAAGCTGAAGGATTTCTCCAAGATCGGGCCCATCGCCGAAGGCCTGGCAAACCTGGACGTGACCGACACTTCCATCAGCTACCTGCTTGAGGATATGGACGCGGCCAAGATCAAAGCGGTGGAAGATGCGCTGCGCCGCGCGCACAACGAGGCCAATGCCGTCGCGCAATCCAGCGGACGCGCACTGGGCGAGCTGTCGTACGCGTCAGTCGATACGTATGAGCAACAGCCCGTGCGTCCCATGATGGCGAAGGCTACCGCGATGTCCTTGCAAGCCGCGCCCCCGCCGACCGCGGAGTTCAGCGCCGAGAAGATCACCGTGACCGCGCACGTGAACGCGCTGTATAACCTGAAATAGCTCAGCCGGACCATATCCCGGATGTACGCCACAACCGAAGCTGTCACCGTTAAGCGCGCCCGCATCGAATCGGTCGATGTCTTGCGCGGCGTGGTCATGGTCCTGATGGCGCTCGACCACGTCCGCGACTTTCTCGGACTGCCGCTCAGTCCTACCAACCTCGCCACCACCACGGTTCCGCTGTTCTTCACCCGCTGGATCACCCATTTCTGCGCGCCGGTGTTCTTTCTGCTCACGGGCACCGGCGCCTATCTCTCGCTCGGCCGCAAGTCCAAAAGCGAGATCTCGCGTTTTCTGTGGACTCGCGGCCTGTGGCTGATCTTTCTGGAGATCGTGCCGGAGCGCTGTCTCGGCTTGCAGTTCAACTTCGACTATCGCGTCACCCTGCTGCTTATTCTGTGGGGGCTGGGCTGGGCGATGATCGTGCTCGCCGCGCTGGTTTACCTGCCGGACTGGGCGGTAACGACAATCGGCGTAGTCATGATTTGCGGCCACAATCTGTTCGACTTCGTCCACTCCACAAACCCGCTGTTCATCTTTCTGCACGCACAAGGCACCGTGCTTTCGGCCTCTGGGCACATCGTTTTTGTCGCGTATCCGCTGATTCCGTGGATTGGCGTCACCGCGGTGGGATACGGCCTGGGCCGCATCTATGGGTGGACGCCGCAGCGGCGCAGAACATTTCTGTTGCGCCTCGGCATCGCACTCAGCGCAGCGTTTGTCGTGGTTCGGGCGATCAACTCCTACGGCGATCCGAATCGCTGGAGCATGCAAAAATCGGCAGCCATGACGCTGGTCTCGTTCCTCAATACGACAAAGCAGCCGCCATCGCTTTTATTTCTGCTGATGACGCTTGGTCCTGCGCTGCTTGCGCTGTGGGCGCTGGATGGCCGCACGCCGCAGTTCCTGCGTCCCGTCCTGATCATCGGGAGGGTCCCATTGTTTTACTACCTTCTGCACATCCCGCTGATCCATGTGATCGGGGTCATCGTCTGCTACGCCCGCTACGGACACATCTACTGGATGTTCCAATCGCCCGATCTGAGTCGTATTCCCATGACCACGCCACCTGGCTGGGGTTTTTCCTTGCCGGTGGTTTACCTGGTTTGGGGAATCGTTGTTCTGCTTCTCTATCCCTTGTGCCGCTGGTTTGCAGGAGTCAAGCAACGCCGTAGCGAGGAATGGCTCCGTTATCTGTGATGGACCGAAGCGTACCGAGCAGCCGCGCCGCGGCCAGAAGCCGCCCTTGGCATCGGGGCAGATCGCGTGACCGCTGAGGTGAGCGCGTTGTATAACCTGAGGTAGGTCTGCCGTCGGGAAAACACACTGTTCCGGGCGCGCCTGCGCGACTTTCCGGGCGCTTCCGCGTTCAAGCTGAGAGTGAACCCAAGAGTTTGGAGGAACGAATGAGAGCCATGGTCGCTCTGCTCGCATTGGCCCTTGGTGCTGGGGTCAGCTTTCTGCCAGCCGCGGCCCAGACCAGCCAGGATGCTCCCCACCTCACGTCGCGCAGCGCGGCGGTCTCGACGGCATCGGCCCAACCTGAGCCCGATCCTCCAGCCGCACCGTCCATCACTGTTCCTGCCGGCACCAAGATTCCTCTCACGCTGAAGCAGGGCATCAACAGCAAGAGCGCGCGTCCGGGCGATCCGGTTTACGCCCAGACTGCCTTTCCTATCACGCAGAATAACCAGATCGTCATTCCGGCCGGGACGTTCGTTCAGGGTGAAGTTCGGCAGGTGGTGCGACCGGGGCGCGTCAAAGGCCGCGCCCAACTGCAAATGAGCTTCACCTCCATGATCTTCCCCAACGGCTACACCATCCTGTTGCCTGGTGCGGTGCAAAACACGCCCGGCTCCAAGGACAACACGGTCGCCGGGAAAGAAGGGACGATTCAGGGGCCGGGCGGCAAGGGTAAAGACGCTGGCACCATCGCAGCCACTACCATCCCGGGAGCCGGCATCGGGGCGATCGCCGGCGGCGCCGAAGGTGCGGGCATCGGCGCGGCCACGGGAGGAGTGATTGGGTTGGCAACCGTTCTTCTGACGCGCGGCCCGGAAGTCCAACTAGCAACCGGCGATTCCGTGGAGATGATCCTGGAAAGCGGCCTCGATCTAAATCCGGCGAAGATGCACAGGCCTGCCTCTGCCCAGTAGTTCGTGCTGGGGCCTCAGGAAGCAAGACCTTCGTTTACGGCCGTACAGTCAGCCTTATTTCGCCGGTGCGGGAGCCGGTTGCTGCGCCGGCGCGCCGCCAAAGTTCACTTTGGGAGCTTCTCGTGCTCCCTCTTCGGTTTTGAAGTAGGCATCGTTGCGCGTGAATCCTGAAAGGCTGGCGACGATGTTGTTTGGGAACAGGCTGATATACGTGTTGTAATCCTGCACCGTCTCGTTATAGCGGCGGCGTTCGATGGCTATCCGATTTTCCGTGCCCGCCAACTCGTCCTGCAACCGCAGGAAATTTTCGTTCGATCGCAGTTGCGGATAATTCTCCACTACCACCAGCAGACGGCTGAGAGCGGAATCCAGTTGACCATTAGCGGCGATCTTCTCCTGCGGAGATTTTGCTCCCGCCATCGCGGCGCGGGCGGCGGCAATGTCGCCAAAGACTTTTTCCTCGTGGGTTGCGAAACCCTTCACCGTCTCAACCAGGTTCGGGATCAGGTCGGACCTGCGCTGCAGAACAACGTCGACCTGCGCCCAGGCCGCATTCACTGCCTCGCGCTTGCGAACCATGTCGTTGCGATGGCTAATGAAGGAGCTGCCGATCCAGAACAGCAGCAGCACAATCACGATCAGTACGATGAGTCCTTTTTTCATGCGAATCTCTCCACTGGCGATCTAAGACTGGTGCCGCAAGTGACGCTTGGGCACTCGTGCATCCAGCTCGTGAGCAACGCGCTGAATTGCGCTCATGTACGCATGGTACAACTCGCGCAGGTTTTCAGAATGGCGACTATCGTTCCTCAATTCCAGAATTGACTGCAACGGCCTCACTTCAAAACCGAAGACTTCCCCGGCACGTTGCAGCAACTGCGGCTTGGCATGCGGCGGCTTCTCTCCCAGCACGATCAGAGCATGACGGAACAGCGTCAGAACGCTGGTGATGGATTTTGCCAGCACCGTGCGAAGTTCATCATCCTTAGGGCTCAGCAGCAGATGGTGCCGCAGCCGCAGAAGCGTGGTTCGCAGCTCGTGTTCCACCTCGATCCGATGCAGGTTCATGGGAATTTCAATTCCCGCCGCCACGTCCTGGCCGAAAAGGGTCTTATGCGATTCCTTGATATCCAGCAGCTCGATGGCGAAAACATCGGCGGACTCGCGCAGCTCTTCGAGGGTCATGATCATCGGCGGCCGCAGTTTCTCTTCATGACTCCACCACTGCATTACCGTCGCGATCGATGCAAACGAACTCGGCTTCAAGTCTTGCAACACAATCAGCAGGTTCACATCCGAGAATTCCTCATGGAAATCTTCGCGAGCAGCGGAACCGAACAGAACGATGGACAATAGATTGTCGCCGCAAGCCTGCTGCAATCGGCTGACGAGTTCCTGCAGTTTGCTTTCTGGTTTCTTCATTGCACTTTACCTCGCGCCGCAATCACCAACTACCGCCGGCACCGCCGCCGCCACTCATGCCTCCACCAAAGCCTCCAAACCCACCGCCGCCGCCTCCGCCCGAGAACCCTCCGGAGCTGCCGCCGAAGCCTCCGCCCCAGTTACCGCCGCGGCCACTCAAAGCGCTCCCCATCAGAAGCCACGGAAGAGCGGACCCTCCGCCTCCACCCGCTCGCGGGCCGCGACCGCCGCCTCGCCGCGAAAAAGCTCGGGCGACGATGAAGAAGATCACGAAAATCAGCCACGGTAGCCACCACGGCGTTTTCGACGCAGGCGCTCGCGACCTAATGGCCGGAACGCCGGTCAACTGCACACCTTTGTCGGCGGCTATGAGTTGGGCTAGCCGCGTTGTTCCCAGAAGCACTGCCGCACTGTAGTCCTGGCTGCGGAAGTCGGGCACCATCTCCCGCCCAATGTCTCCGGCGCGGGCATCGTTGATCACGGGCTCTAACCCGTAACCGACCTCGATCTTGTACTGGCGGTCCTTCGGGGCCACCAAAAGCAGAACGCCTCGGTTGTCCGCCTTTGATCCGACGCCAAGATGTTTATAGAGATCGGCTGCGTAGTCTTCCCGGCTTTGGCCATCGAGTGAATTAACGCTCAC
>PLBD01000566.1 GCA_003135315.1 Acidobacteriaceae bacterium
CCAACATCGCCGCCATCGAGAAGACCCGCCACTACAATGGCGTCTACCACGTGTTGCACGGCGCGCTGTCGCCCCTGCACGGCATTGGTCCCGAGCAGTTGCGTATCACCAACCTCGCCAAGCGCGTAGAGTCGGCCAGCATTGATGAACTGATCGTTGCTACCAATCCCACCATCGAAGGCGAAGCTACGGCAACCTATCTTTCGCAGCTGTTTAAGGCGTCGGGAGTGAAGGTGACGCGCATCGCAACCGGTGTTCCAGTCGGCAGCGATATCGAGTATGCCGACGAGGTGACCATGCAGAAGGCGATGGAGGGACGGCGGGAGTTGTAGGGGGGCGGTTCGCAGTGACAACATCAGCGGCATCAGGGTGGAGCACGCCTCCACAGGCGGCGAAAAAAAAGTCCTAAACGGGAGCCGGTGCCGATGGCTGAAGCTGGCTCAGGATGGGAAACAACGCCCGCAGCGCTGAAGCGGTGCGGGAGAACGGTGTCGTCCCCGGGGGACTCGGTTATTTTTTCCACTTAACCCAGCACTCCGCTTCGCTGCGTGCTGGGCTAGACTGACTCCGCGCCTACGGCGCTCGGTTTCTCGGGTGTCGTATTCCTCTGCCGAAACGAAACTTCCTCTGCCGAAACGAAAACTTCGTCTGCCGAAACGAAAACCTCAGAGATTTGATCCTATTTCTTGCCCGGCTCACCTCGAAGTTTGGTGAAGTAGCCATTGATAGCGTCTTCCCATTCCTTGCCGGCCTTTTCGTCTCCTTTGGCGAAGTGCTGGACGTGCTCGTTGGCTTCGGGTATCAGGGCGGTGCGTTCGTAGAGAACTGTCACGCCGGTCTTCTGCGCGCTGTCGCGAGTGAGATGAATCTCGATGAGCGTTGCCATCGCGTCATTCAGCACGTAGGTGTACTGAATATGTCCGGCGGCAAGATCGAAAGCGGTATTGACCCACACGCTGGAATGATCGCCATGCTCGACGCGGAAGACCATACCCTGCTGGTCGTGCGCGGGAATGGGATAGAGGAACTGCGGATTCCAGTCCGGCGCCCACTTGCGCTCCTCGTTCGCGCCGAAGAGCGGAGCGACCTGCTCGAACGAGCCATTGGCAGTGAAGTGGAATTCAGTGCGCGTGTGCGTCGAAGCGCTCGCCGGTTCTTGAGCGAGCAGGGACGTGCTGATCATCGCGATCATAAAAGCTCCTGCAAACATGATGTATAGGCGGCAGCGAATCGGATTCCGAGCGCCGCCGTCTTCCGGCCATCGGTCCCTGACCCCTGGCCACTGCTTTTCCTTCATCGCTTCTCCTTTAACTGATGGCTGTCGGCGGCGGTGAGCGTGAGGCCGTAGATCTCGCGCAGCTTGACGATCTCCTTCAACGTCCGCGGCGAGAAGGGCGCCTTACCTTCAAAAGCGTGCAGGACGATGCCTTCCAGCAGGTCGCCGAGACTCATGTCCTTGAGCTCGGCAAGACCTTTGAGGACTTTCAGCAGGCGCTTCTCGATGCGGACGCCTGTCTGAACGCGCTCGATCAGGATGGGATGCTTCGCCGGTATTATCATGGTACATATGTACCAAAATAACACAGGCCAAGCAAACTGGAAAAAGACAGCCGGCGAGGGGGCATTTTTCCTGAATGCGCCCCTTACGAATTCCTTACAGAGAATTTATTCCCGGTTTACGGGGAATGATGTCCAATCGACTAGCGCGGAAAGGCGCGCAAAGGACAGTATGTCAACCCAGGAAGTTTTCGTTCAGCAGTTTGCCCGCTTGTTTCACCATTACCACGAGGCGTTGTCGCCGGAGAGCGAGCACACCACGCAAGCCCAACTGGCGGCATGGAATTCCGTGCCATCCGAGGAACGCGACCGCATGATGGAAGCGGCGCGTCTGGCGATCGTGGAACTGGAGTCTAACGCTCGTCCCGAAGACAATTCGCGCAAGTATTTCGCCAAGCCCGGCGAAGCGGAGTGGGGCTGCTGAGTATTCCGCAGTGAAGCCCGCTGAGATTTTGGGGCGTGGATTGTGCCGCCGCTCCGCGGCTCATCGTGTTCTGTTTGCTAGACCGCGGGCTCACGCCCGCGGCTAACACAAATGTCGCCGCTGCGCCCCTGGAGGATGCGCAACCGTGCCGCTTGATCGGAACAACGGATCCCTCACCGGCCGAGGCCGGTTCGGGATGACAAGAATAAAAGGGGACATGCGGCGCACCTGAAGGTCTGCCCCTTTCAAAACCGCTGGTGCGTCCCTTCAAAACTGCCAACCGCAGAGTCTGTTCACGCCCTGTGAAGCGACTGCCGATCAAAAACGGCGTCCAAACGGACGCCGTTCAATGAGAACCCAACAACACTGGGTCGCGTCCTGAAGTAAATTGGGACGCTGCCAACCCTTAGCGCGTGGATCCAGCGGTCATCGCTGGGTCGACGTTGGAAGCGTTGGCCACGGCGGTCTGCTGCTTGAGCCACGCCGACAGAGGCCCCTGCTGTTGATAGCGCAGCTCGACGCAATTGTCGATGGCCTCGATGGCCTGCTTCTGGTTGCGCTCCGTCCCGGGGAAGGGATGCTGCTGGAAGAACTGCTTGACCTCGGCGGCTTTTTGCGCGTCGCAGAAGCTCTGCGCCCCATAGAGGAATATTCCCACTCCGCCGAGACCGCCGCCGGTCTTCTTCATGAGGTCGTCGAAGTTAGACCGCATGAAGTTCCAGGTCGCGTCCTGGCTCTTGGGATTACGCAGCAGGGCGATCACGATGTAAAGGTCCTGACCGCGCACGGCCGGCGTCAGGATGGAATCTAGCGTCTCCTTGGTCAACTGCGGCTGAGGAAATTCCGACAGGGCGTAGAAGTATCCGTAATACTGTTCCGGCGTAGAGGCCTTCTGCATCTGCGCCTTGAATTGGTTGTAGAGTTCGGCGTCGCCGTGGCGCGCGGCCACTGCAACCACCGCATGCGCCAGAGTGCCATCCACGGAACCCGGGTCCTTCATGTACTGCTGCACCATGGCCCGCGCCTGGGCAATGACCTGGGGATCGTCGGCCATGTTGCCCAGACCCTCGAACAGCATGGCGCGTTTCTGCTTGTCCTCGGGGGTGTCCGTGGGCCGTGCGGTGTAGCCGAGCTGTTGCAGGACAGGCGAGAACTGGGTGCGCTGCCACGCCTGGAAAGCGGGACGGTCGGCGTCGGTGACCAGGTGGTCGTTGACCTCGTCCAGATGCCGACCAAACGAGTTGATCAGTGCGACTCCGGGCGTGTTCTTCAACTGCGCGCCCAGCGCCAGATAATCGCCGACACTGTGCTTGCCGATCCGCATCAGCGCCCACTCATTGCCGATCATGGCGATGCGCTCATCCGGGGTGAGGGCCGTGTCCACGGCAGTGCCCAGTTGATGCAAGGCCGCACTGTCGTAGTCGAAGCGGTAATATCCAAGCGCGGTGGAGTCGGGAAAGACGAACTTCGAACAGCCCTTCAAAGTGAACTGCTGCTCGCGCTGGGTCAGCAGGAAGCATTGCTGATTGCCGGCTGAGGCGCCGTTGATGCCCTTGGCGCAGACCGGGATCTGCCAGATCTGCTGGTCGGGCTGGTTGAAGGCAGCAGGGGTGTCAAAATAACGCTTCTGCAAAAGTTTCAGGGTCGTGTTTCCGCCTTCGCATTTGGCCTCGACGCCGACGTAAGGCACGCCGGGCTGCAAGACGAAGGTCGGCATGATCTGGTCCACGGGCTTCTTTGAGGCGCGCGCCATGGCGCCCCAGAAGTCGGCGGCAACCGCATTGCCGTAGGCGTGTTCCTTTAGATAAAGATTGACTCCGGCACGGAATGTTTCGGGTCCCAGGTACGATTCGAGCATGTGCAGAACCGACGCGGTTTTGCCATAGGCGATGCCGTCGAAGAGTTGCTCAATTTCGGCGCGGGTCTCGGCTTCCTGGTGGATGGGGCGAGTGTTCATCACCGAATCGCCGCCCATGGATTGATCCACTTCGGACACGACACCCTGGCTGACCATCCAATCGGGCTTCCAGCTGGCGATGGGATGCGGCGTCATCCAGGTGGCAAAGCCCTCGTTGAGCCAGATATCGTCCCACCAGGCCATGGTGACCAGGTCGCCAAACCACTGATGCGCCATTTCGTGGGCGATGACTTCCGATACTTCCTGCTTCGCGTCCACCGAGGCCGTCTTCTCGTCGATCAGCAGAGCGCTTTCGCGATAGATGATCGCGCCCCAGTTTTCCATGGCGCCGGCCTGGAAGTCAGGCACAGCGATGTTGTCGAGCTTAGGCAGCGGATATTTGATTCCGTAATAGCTGTCGTAATAGTGAAGAAACGCCTTGGAGGCCGCGAGCGGGAACGCGGTGAGGTTCTCTTTGCCGGGCACGGTGCAGACACTCACCTTCACGCCGTCGGTGTGATCGGAGACGCACTTCCAATCGCCGACCGTCAGCGCGACAAGATAGCTCGACATCTTGGGCGAGGTGGCGAACTTGATGGTGTGCTTGTCGCCGGGACCGGGAGTGTCGGAGAGAACTTCACCGTTGGAAATTGCCGTGTCACCCTTGTCGATCGTCGCCGTAAGGTCGAAGGTCGCCTTGTACGACGGTTCGTCGAAACAAGGGAAGGCGACGCGGGCATCGGTCGACTCCATCTGCGAGACCAGATACTTGCGGCCCTTGTAGGTGCTCAGGTAGAAGCCGCGGAGCTTGTCGTTAAGATGTCCGGTGTACTTGATGTGGAGTGCCGCCGGACCTGCAGGAAGCTGGTTGGCGAAGGTAAAGGTCGCGGTTTCATTCTTCTCATCCAGCGAGACCTTCGCAGGCTGGCTTTGTCCGCCCGCAGTCGCAGTAACCTCGTGGAAGTCGATCTCAAGCGCATTCAAGGTGATCGTGTTACTGGGCTTGCTGAGCTTGAGGTCGATGGTCTCGTCGCCGTCGAAGGTGTTGTTGGTGAAGTTGACATTGACGGCGAGGGAATAGTGATCGGGAGACGCTCCACCGGGCAGGCGCTGCGCAACCGCTGTGCAGCAGGCAAGCAGGCCAGCCGCGAAGATAAGCAGGGTCTTTTTCATAGCACACTCTCAGAGATAGTGAAGATACCAACAAGTATGAAAGGCAATACGCGACGAAGGGAGTGATAGTTCCCCAAGGCTGTTACGAACATATTAGACGATAGGGAGCAGAGTGTGTGAGCGCCCGATAATGGGCAGCGTGTCCATTTCCGTACAGCGGGTACAGTGGATCATGGCGCTGGCTTTTGCTGCGGTTGCGGGGTGTCTGATAGTCTGCTGGATTGGCAAGTCGCGGCTTGCCGTCTTACTACCTGAGGGAGGTGACGGGCGGCACAGCGCGGGGCTTATAGGTTTGTTTACTTTATCCATGGAACATCCTTGGGAGGCAATTTGACGCAATTCAAGAAAGAGGTTTTCTCTCTCGTACTGGTGGCTGGTCTGCTGGCGCCGGCGGCGTTCGCCGGCAGCAAGGAAGATGCGCATGAACTGCTGGCAAAATCGTTTCAGCAAGCCAACATCTGGAACCAGGGCCCGGTGAAACTGGTGGCCAAGGTGAGAATGCCCACCGGAGCCGCCGGCGATCTGAACCTGGAATACACAGTTTCCTGGGCGGGGCCGGACAAGTGGCGCGCGGAATGGAGCGCACCCGGTTTGCAGCAAGTCACGGTCCTGAACAACGGCAAGCTTTCCTACATCAGCAATCAGCCGACGCCGCTGGTGCGGGCCATCGAGTTCGAAGCAGCGATAGCGGCGCTGGACGGAGGCAGTCCCGCGGGGCCGTTCCCGTTCGCGCCGCAGGACTTTGCCAAGGCGAAGATCGATGTTTCGAAGAAGAAGATCAACGGAGCGGAAGCCAAGTGCCTGGCGTGGGGCCAGCCGACGACGACCTTCTGCGTCGACTCAGCCAGCGGTCATCTGGTGAGCGCCGATGGCGACTTGGGCACATTTGAATATAGCGACTATTCCACGGCGGGAAGCACGGCTTATCCGCAGACGGTGAAGGTGAGCTATGTGAAGACGCTGATGGAAGATGCCAAGGTGACGGTGACGCGCGGCGATAAATTCGAGGACGCGCTGTTTACCCCGCCGGACAAGAGCACGACGGTGGACTTCGCTTCCTGCGCGGACGTGGACAAGAACTTCACCGCCCCGCGCTTGGACAAGCCGGTGAAGGCCAAGATGCCGGATGCAGCCCGGAAGGCCGGCAAGTACGGCATGGTGTGGGTGCTGTCCACGGTGGGCGCGGACGGCGCGGTGCAAAAGACCACGGTGCTGGGCGGCGAGCCGGAGTTGAGCGCAGCGGCCACCGATGCGGTGAAGCAGTATAGGTTCAGCCCGTACACGCGCTGCGGGCAGGCGGTGGCATTTCAGGATGTCGTGGTAGTCCCGTTCGCGCCGCCACCGCAGGGACCTCCTGACATAAGTGTGCCGACGAAATAGTTGTTCCCACCCAGGCGGAGTAAGCCTGGGTGGGGCCATCCGACCAGCGAGCGTATTGCTTGCGATATCGCCTCTTCTGATTTGCCGATACGCCAATGCTGGCGCTTACTTGGCATTGGGGTCGTTTGGAGGACTTCCACAATGCCGATCACCACGGCGGTCACCCAACTCCTCGGCGTCACACATCCGATTCTACTGGCCCCGATGGACCTTGTTGCCGACGGGAGTCTCGTCGCGGCGGTTGCTGCTGCTGGCGGTTTTGGCATTCTCGGCGGGGGCTACGGGAACGAGAAGTGGCTTGCGGAGCAACTTGAACTGCTGCAGGCATCAAAATCGCGCTTCGGCGTAGGTTTCATAACGTGGAGCATGGCGAAGCAGCCGAAGCTGCTGGATCTCGCTCTGGAGCACCGGCCAGTGGCGATCATGCTCTCCTTCGGGTCGCCCGCAGCATTCGTTGACCGGATTAAGCGCGCCGGGGCAATCGTCATCTGCCAGGTCCAGTCGATCACGCTTGCCAAGGAAGCTGTTGCGGCTGGAGCCGATATTCTCGTCGCCCAAGGAACGGAAGCTGGAGGCCACGGAGCATCACGCGGGGTTATCACCCTCGTGCCTGAGATCATCGATGTTCTCGGAGGACGCGTCCCGGTCGTCGCCGCAGGCGGAATTGCTGATGGCCGCGGATTGGCGGCCGCCCTCATGCTGGGTGCCGCAGGCGTGCTGATGGGAACGCGATTCTACGCCTCGCAGGAAGCGGCCGGAGCGCAGGCAGCCAAAGAACGCATCCGCGACGTTACCGGTGACGACACGCTGCGCAGCATTGTATTTGATATCTCCCGGCACAACGTTTGGCCCGCGCCATTCACAGGGCGGTGCTTGCGCAATGCATATCTAGAACGGTGGTATGGGCGGGAAGTCGAACTACTACGTCACCTGGACGATGAGTCAGCCAAGTATGCATCTGCACGGGAGGCCGGTGACTTTGAAACCGCCGCGGTGATTGCGGGCGAAGCTGTTGGACTGATACGCGACCTGCCCACCGCCCACGACATTATCAAGCGGGTAATGGACGAGGCTACCGCCCTGCTCGCCCGGGGGTCGATGTGATCGGCAACCGAACCGACGATACGCGATAGCGGTTGGTTTCGAAAGCGGGACTGCGCCGCTATGGTTTGCCGAAGACCTTATTGAGTTTGTTGACCACACACCGGGCTCGAAAGCGAGAAAGCAATTACATTCGCGATAAAGATGGTGAGTGGCCCGAATTTAGTAAGCGCCGTGCCGAATGCGGACACGATATCCTGTGAATATGGAATGTGATAGTGCTGACATTTTTTCCCTCGATGTAGTGGTCATCGGAGCCGGGCCGACGGGGCTGGCTTGCGGTATCGACGCCAAGCGCACCGGCTTGACGGTTGCGTGCATCGACAAGGGCTGCCTGGTCAACTCGCTGTTCAACTATCCCAGCAACATGACGTTTTTTACCACGCCGGAGCTGCTGGAGATTGGCGACATCCCGTTCTCCAGCCCCAACCAGAAGCCGACGCGGCAGGAAGCGCTGGAGTACTACCGCAAGGTGGCCGAGCACTACCAGCTCGACGTGCGGCAGTACGAGCCGGTGGTGACGATCGAGGGCAGCGACAACAACTTCGTCGTCTACACGACGAACATGCACGGCCACAAACGCGAATACCACGCGCGCAAGCTGATTCTCGCCACCGGCTACTACGACCGCGCGAACTACATCAACGTTCCCGGCGAAGACCTGGCCAAAGTCATGCACTATTACCGCGAGCCGCATCCGTTCTTCGGGCTGGACGTGATGGTGATTGGGGGAAAGAATTCGGCAGCAATTGCCGCGCTGGAGTTGTGGCGGCACGGAGCGCGAGTGACGATGGTGCATCGCGGGCCGGGCATCAGCCCGTCGGTGAAGTACTGGATCAAGCCGGACATCGAGAACCGCATCAAGGCGGGACAGGTGAACGCCTACTTCAACACGCGCGTGCGCGAGATCACGCTGGAACACGTGGTGCTGGACACGCCGGAAGGCGAAGTGACGCTGGCGAACGACTACGTCTTCGCGATGACGGGATATCATCCCGACTTCGAATTTCTGTGCGCGCTGGGGATCAAGCTGAGCGGCGAAGCGGACAAGAAGCCGGTGGTCGACCGGCAGACGCTGGAAAGCAATGTGCCGGGAATTTATCTGGCGGGGGTGATTGTGTCGGGGATGCGGACCAGCGAGATTTTCATCGAGAACGGACGCTTTCATGGGCAGGCGATTGCGGCCGATTTGAAGCGGAAGCTGCGGCCGGAGACGGTGAGGGCGTGAGGGCTCCCACCCTTCGCCAAATGCGGGCGAAAGGGTGGGGCACCCGCGGAGGCGGTGCGGTTGATCAAGGAAGAACGATGAAGACGAAGACACAAAACAAGAAGCCGTCAACGGCAGCCGCCGTGGCCAAGGCTGGCGGCAAGCCTGCAACCAAGGCAACAAGGAGCCTGACGGAGCAGGCGCTGGCCGCGTGGCAAACGCATCAGGAAATCAACGAGCTGCTGATCGACGCGATTCCGGATAAAGGTTTCGCGGCGGTTCCATCGGAGTCGCGCGGCAGGGATGTTGCGCGTCAGTTCATCCATATGGACGCTGTGCGCGTGAAGTGGTTGCAGCACAACAACGCTCCGGAAGCCAAGGGCCTTACACTGCACCGCAAAGAAGAGGAGCTGTCGCGAGAGGAGCTGAAGGGCGTTTTGCGCGACTCGGGCCGGGCGGTGGAAGCGTTCTTGCGGCGGCTGTTGGAGCAAGGCGGCAAGACCAAGCTGTTCAAGGGCGAGCCGGTGCGCTTGATGTGCTACCTGATCTCGCATGAGTCGCACCATCGCGGACAAATTGCGCTGGCGCTGAAGCAGAACGGAATGCGCCTGCCGGAAAGGGTGGCGCTGGGAGGGTTGTGGCAGAAATGGTGGTGAGGCTAGTCTACTCGCCCTTCACCAGAAGAAGTTGTTGGCCGCCAGCTACGAATTGCATTCCCATTCGGAGCTGAAGAATGGAGGCTCTGGCGAAGCGCGAAAGGCGAAGAGCGAACCGCGGACTTGCCGACATCTTGACCGGCTCACGCTTCCGCGGGCGGCAATTCCGGGCCGGGATCGGCTGGAGGCAAATCCTGGACCGGAGGCGGCGTGGTCTCGACGACCTCCACGATGACCGCTTCCACGGAAGCCATTTCCGCATGACGCTGATACCAGGTAGTGGCGCTGGCCAGCAGCCACAAGCGCGTCATCAGTTGCGCGAAGACGATCAGCTCCAACAGAAAGAAGCTCAGCGGCAGCGCGGTTGGCGGCACGTGCGCCCAGATGACCAGGCCAATCACGAGCGTCACCCAAGCGACCAGGCTAATGCAGAAGTAAATCCGGAAGAGATGCCGCGAATCGTGCCAGGTGATGCGCCAGGACGCCCACAGATTGCGCCACATGCCGCGTTCGTTCCGCGCTACGGCGCGCACGTGCGCAATGTCGAACCACAGCCGCACCCAGAGCGCGAGCAGCAGGAAGATGATGAACGCCGCGAGGGAAAGGAAGATGCCCACCTGGTCGGCAATGGCGCGGTCGCCGATGTGGTCGGCCTGCTTGCTGAGGCCCTGATAGATCATGCCAACGATGGCGAAGGGAATGATCGACAAAAGCATCAACCGCACGAAGCGCCAGAAGAATGCGCCCGAGGCAGCGAAGAAGTCGCCGGTGTCGAGCCGCCGGTCCTGGCGATAGGTCTCCAGAATCCCGCCCGTGACCAGCACCATGAACAGGACGAACAGAAACGCGAACAGGTAGGAACTGGTGCTGTAGCGCATGAGGTCGACACTGGGCACCCGCATCAGTTCGATGAAGATTCCCATATCGAAGCCGTTGGTGAGTTTTTGTCCGGCCAGCGAGTGGGACAGCGCGCGGGCGGTCCGTATGGTCGCGGGACCTGCGCCCAGGGCGCCGCACAGCGCGTTGACTACGAACACCCACCAGAGAACGCTTTGCCGTCGCCACAAGAGGGCGAATCCGGCAGCCACTGGGCCTTTCTGATCGTCTGCCATGGTGCGCCTCCTAAGCCAGCCAGCTCAGCATCTGAGCCAGGAATTGGGTCAAGAACATCCAGTACGCGCCAACCTTGTTCACCGCTGCGTATTGCGAAGCGGTGGTGCGGCTGTTGTTCAGATAATCGTTGTCCAGGGTCACACGGTATTGCGGATCGATTTGTACGGAGTCGACCTGCGCCTTCTTACGGTACACATATCGCACCCAGCGATCTTTGCCATCCCAGTGCTCATACGCGATGTCGCCATTGTCGAATTTCACGACAGCTTCGACGGGGAAGATGAAGTCGCCTTTGCGATGCAGGATGACCTGGGTTTCGTATTCCGTCTCACCCTTCTTTTCTTTCAGGTTGTCGTCAAACCAGTTCACCGGATTGGAGTCGGCACGCAGCACTTCGTAATCCAGCACCTGCGTTCCGAACATCGCCTGGTTCCAGTACCAGCTGAGGTCGCGTCCAGAAACCTCGTTGACGGTGCGCATGAAGTCTTCCTGCGTGGGATGAGTAAAGCGGTAGCGCATGAAGTACGTGTGCAGCGCGTTCCGCAGGGTCTGCTCGCCGATGATCGCCTCCAGCGAGATCAGCATGGTCGCAGTCTTACCGTAGCTGATCGCACCATAGTCGCTCATGCTCATGTCCTGATAACTGTGGCGATAGAGCGGATCGATATCGGCTGCGCTGAGGTAACCCTGGCGCTGCGCCTCGCGCTCGCCGAACTGAGCGCCCATCCAGTTCATGATGCTGGCGTCCGCACCGTAGAAGCTGTCGAGGACCTTGACCTCGGTGTAGCTGTTGATGCCTTCGTCCATCCAGGCGTTCTCGAACTCGTTGGTTGCCACCATTCCGTACCAGTATTGGTGGCCGAACTCGTGCTCGGTGACGAGGTCGATCAGGTGAACGCCCTTGGGGATGTACCAGCCGCTGTCGCCGGTGATGAACGTGGGATATTCCATGCCGCCCGCTTCGCCCGCGCCGTGGGGAGGATCGACCACGGTGATCTGCGCGTAGGGATAAGGTCCGTACCAATCGTCAAACCGCTTCATGCTGTCGCGGACGCAGGTGATGTACGGTTGCCACGAGCGCTCGTGGCTGTCATAGCTCAGCAGGCGGATCTTCACCTGGCCCACGCTGCCGTCGAAAGTAGAGTTGATGACCTTGAAGTTGGGGTCGGCGGTCCAGGCGAAGTCGTGAACATCCTCAGCGTGGAAGGCGACGGTCTTGGTGCCGTTGCCGTTGTCCTGATCGGCGACCTGCACCCCGGTCGCGCCGATGACGTAATCCTTGGGCAGCGTGACCTTCACGTCAAAGGTGCCGAAGTCGGCGAAGAACTCGGTGAGCGCGTGGAACTGATGGCAATTCCACTGGCCGTGCCAAAACACACCGACCTTGGGAAACCATTGTCCGGCCAGCAGGAAGGTGCGCTTGTATCCGGTGCGCGCGATCACTTCGGGAAAAGTCGCTTTGAACTTGATCTTGAATACGACGTCCTGACCGGGCGCGACCGGCCGCGGCAACTTCACCTGGAACACTGTCTTGTCGTCGGGATTGCCGTCGTCGGGCGAGATGAACTTCATCTGCTTGGTCAGCGGAATCAGCGCGGCGCCCATAACCCACGCATCATGCGCGCCGCCGCCGGTCGCGAGCAGCGCGCCGGTGAAGCCGAGGTAGTCGACCGCGGTCGCGAGCTGGCGGATGTAGCCGAAATCGATTTTTCGCGCGCCCGCTGCGCTCCAAGGGTAGTAACCATCGCGTGGGACCAGGTACCAATAGACGTCCATACCGCACTTACATCGGAGACGAGGGAAAATGAAAAAACCCCGGGCCTGCGGCTCGGGGTTCGTGGTCGCTCTCGCGACTAGACCAACGTAGTGGCTAGCGCGAAGATGTTACGACATAACGAAACTCGGCCGACATTCCGACGGACACAGACAACACGGACACGAGAACGATTGCGTCATTGCGGCGATAGTAGCATGGCCAGCATGCACTTGTCTAGCGGCTTCTAAGTAGCCGCCGGACGGCGATGAGGATGTAGGCGTAGACGAGTAGCGCGAAACCATCGACGGCCGCCGTCGCCACCGTCGCGAGATGCGGATTCGGATTTTGGAATGGCGAGAACGGCGCGGTGGAAATCGCTGAGCCGACCGCCAGTGCAAGCACCGTCGAGTTCAGCCGGCGCAGCAGCGCTGCGCCGGCGTCCGGCGTCATCGTTCCGGCCCGGATTTGCCGCGCGACGGCCGCCCGCATGAGCAAGAGCCACGCCGCGTAAAGCGCCGTGCCCACAAGGAGCGCGACGATCACGTAAACCCCGAGCCTGTCGACCACGTTCGGATCAGGCATCGAGCGCCAGCAAATCCTTCCCCAGCGTGAGCGTGCCGGAATAATGCAGGCGAACGGGATCGCTCCAATCGGCGTCGGTAAGCGTCGGATCGTACGACGGCACGAAATGCGAGAGCACCAAATGCTTCACGTCCGCCAGCGCCGCAATGCGGCCGACATCGACCGCTTCGGTATGGCCGGCAACGATGTGTTCGCGCAGGCGCGTCGCGTTGGGGACGAGCTTCAGGAGCCGGTCGAGCGCCGATTCCAGGACCACTTCGTGGATCAGCATGTCGGCGCCGCGCGCGAAATCCGCCAGCGCTTCGCTGTACGCCGTATCACCGGAGAACACGACGACGCGGTCGCGTGAGGTGAATTTGAACGCATAGGCCGGCACGACGGGCGGGTGCGGAACGAGCAGCGCTTCAACGCGTACGCGCTCGTCTTGGTAAACCAGTCCAGGAGCCGCGATTTCGTGCGCCGCGAACAGCGTGCGCGGATCGGGCCGGCCTTCATCGGGAATGCGAATCGCGATGTCGTAGGCGTGGTAACGCAGCGCCAGTTCGACCAAATCGGTCACGAGCGGC
>PLBD01000066.1 GCA_003135315.1 Acidobacteriaceae bacterium
GATGGTGCTGTGGCTGCTGATGCTGCGCGCCATTGGCATCGAGTTTCGTACCCACATTCAGGAGAGCCTATGGCAAGGCTTCTTCGACACCATCTTTGGAGTTTCGAGTATCCTGCTGGCGATTTTCTTTGGCGCGGCCCTGGGTAACGTGGTGCGCGGCGTACCGCTGAACGCTGACGGCTACTTCTTCGAGCCGCTTTGGACCAACTGGCGCGTTGGCGCGCAGAACGGCATCCTTGACTGGTACACCGTGATGTGCGGCGTAGTGGCGCTGGTGACGCTGGTGGTGCATGGGTCGCTATACCTGGCAACGAAGACCGAAGGCGAATTGAACGATCGTGCGCGGAAGGTGGCATCGTGGCTCTGGCCGGTGCAAGTGCTGCTTACGATCTTCAGCCTGATTGCCACGGTGTACGCCGTGCCTCATATTCTCGACAGCTACACGCGCTGGCCCATCGGATATCTCGTGCCGGTGGTAGTCATCGGCAGTCTGATGTACATGTACTTCGCGCACTCCAGGCGGCAAGAGAAGGGCGCGTTCCTGGCATCGTGCGCCTACATCATCGCCATGCTGGTGGGAGCGGTCTTCGCGCTTTATCCCAACGTTCTGCCCGCAAGTACCGGTTCGCAGTACAACCTCACGATCTACAACAGCGCCGCCGGGGCTCACGGGCTGAGCGTGGGCTTCGTGTGGTGGAGTATCGGGATGGTCATGGCAGTCGTGTATTTCATCTTCGTCTATAGGATGTTCCGCGGGAAAGTGCGGCTGGAAGAAGGCAGCGGGCACGGCTACTGAGGCAGGAGAAGGAAAGTGCTGCCCGCATCGCGTCGGAATGAGTCAACAACGGCGGACCTCGGTGTCCGCCGTCCTGACTACAACCCCACTTCCTGCAACTCCGGTATCGGCGGCGGGATGGTGTGCAACGCTTCAACCATGGCATCGGCGAACTCGCTGGTGCCGGCAGTGCCGCCGACGTCGCGGGTGACGTGCTGCCTCTCGCCGTAAACCTTCTCCAGCGCCAACCGAATGTGGTTCGCGGCATTCTCTTCACCCAGGTGACGCAGCATCAGAATCCCGGAGCGCAGCACAGCCGTCGGGTTCGCGATATCTTTTCCCGCAATGTCAGGCGCGGAACCGTGGACGGCTTCGAAGATGGCGCACTCGTGTCCGAAGTTCGCTCCCGGCACCAGACCCAGCCCGCCAACGAACGCCGCGCACAGGTCGGAGATGATGTCGCCGTAGAGGTTCTCCAATAGCAGCATGTCGTACTGATAGGGATTCATCACGAGCTGCATGCAGGTGTTGTCGACAATGTGCTCGCCGTAGGTGATCTCAGGATAGCCCTTGGAAACGTCGCGTGAGCAGCGGATAAACAGCCCATCCGACAACTTCATGATGTTGGCTTTGTGGATGGCATGGATCTTCTTGCGGCCAACGCGGCGGGCGTATTCGAAGGCGAACTTGGCGATGCGCGTGGAAGCTTTCTCGGTGATGATCTTCAGGCTTTCCACTACGCCGGGCACGACTTCGTGTTCGATCCCGGAGTACAGGCCTTCGGTGTTCTCGCGAATGACCACGAGATCGACGCCGGGATAGCGCGTCGGCACGGCCGGCAGATTGCGAATGGGCCGGAAGTTGGCGAACAGTTCGAACTGCTTGCGCAGGGCGACGTTGATGCTGGAGAAGCCGCCGCCGATGGGCGTTGTCACGGGGCCCTTCAATCCGACGCGCGTGCGCTCGATGGATTCGACCAGCTCTTTCGGGATGTACTCGTGATACTTCTCGAAGGCTTCAGCGCCGGCCGCGAAGCTCTCAAATTCGAACTTGACGCCGGTGGCTTCGAGGATGCGAACGCTGGCGTTGACGACCTCAGGGCCGATACCATCGCCGGGAATTAAAGTAACTTTATGTGAGGATGACATTGCTTTAGATGTTTACCTTGTGATGTGAGGTTATGGGGCGCAATCCGGGCTGTAAGTTCTTGCGCCGAGTCTGAACTTATTAAAGGTCAAGCTCCGGATTTGCCTTTTGTGGACGTGCTCTCCTTCGTGTCGAGCAGCTCCTTCAGCTCCTCCATGAACTCGCGGACATCCTTGAAATCAAGATACACCGAAGCAAAACGCACGTAGGCGACCTTGTCGATGCGTCGCAGGCGGTTCATGATAAGTTCGCCCACTTCGCTCGTTTTGCGCTCGCGCTCGGCCGAGTCGACCACAAAAGCTTCGGCGTCGTTGACGATCTGCTCCAGCTTGCCCATCGATACAGGCCGCTTCTCGCAAGCGCGGAGCAGGCCGTTGAGGACTTTTTGCCGCTCGAACTTCTCCCGGCGGCCGTCTTTTTTTACCACCATGTAAGGAATTTCGTCGATGCGTTCGTAGGTGGTGAAGCGCTTCTCGCACTTCAAGCACTCGCGGCGGCGGCGGATGGATTCGCCTTCCTTGCTTTCGCGCGAGTCGACTACCTTGTCGTTTTCAAAGCCGCAGAACGGGCACTTCATGGATGAAAGAGGGCTGCACTGCGATTGTAGCAGGGGAAAAGGCGTTCACCACGGAAGCACGGAGCGCACGGAGAAAAGAGGCTTTTAGCACTTAGCCTTTAGCCAGCGAGGAATTAAGCGAATTTCTTGGATTGCTAAGAGCTAAGAGCTAAGAGCTTAAGGCAGGAAGCTGAGCGAAATGGTCTTTCTTCTCTGTGCCTCTGTGT
>PLBD01000098.1 GCA_003135315.1 Acidobacteriaceae bacterium
AAAACTGTAATTGCCACGGCGGTCGCCGTCGATAGTCCAGAACATGGCGCCGATCATGCCGGGGTAGCCGCTGGGCTCGTGCAACTTGTACTTGGTTCCGGCGGGCGCCTTACCGGTGATGATGTAGTCCATCGCCAGCCCGACGATGGTGGGTGTTGTATCTCCGGTAAGGAAGCCGACGGCAACCTTTCCGGCCGGAATCGGTGGGAAGAACTGTTTGGGATCGCCTCCGACGTTGAAGCCTTGTAGCAGGAGTTCTGTCATGGCGGCGTGATAGTCTACGGAACCGGGTTGATAGATCTCGCCATCGAGACCTTCCAGCGGCGGCGTGTTGTAGTCCTGCACATCAATAAAGGAGAGGATGTCCCTGATGGCGTAGGTTATAGCCAGATAGGACCCGAACTGGCCGCCATAGCTAGGGTAGCCGGAAGGGATCTGCGTACCTTCGGGCACCAGGCTGATCATGAAGCCGGCGCCGAAATGGTCGCGCTATTGGCGCAGCGCGGAGATCAGGTTGACGATGGATGGCGTGGTGGGATGCCGGAACTCAGTGTCTCCCGGCGCGATCGATAGAGACGGGCTCTCAAAATCGATGTCGATGCCGTCGAAGCCGTACTCAGAGACGATGCCGGTGACCGAGGATACGAAATTGGGGACACGCTTCGGATCGGCAAGCGTAAAGTGCTGGCCTCCGCCACCGAGCGAAATCATGACTATCCTGCCCCGGCTTTTCAAATACGCGATGTCGGCCTTGAATTGCCCAGTCTCCAAGCCGGCGGGCGTGTGAAATTGCATGGTCCCTTCCGGCGCAGCCTTGTCGGGAGTGGCGAAAGCGACGATGACCACATCCCATTGCGGCGAGACATCGCGCAGGGGGAAAGTGGAGCCCGCGGCGCCGTATCCGGCCCAGTAACCGATCAGTTGATGCCCGTTTGCGGGACCGTTCCTCGGCGCGGCCGCTGCGGTTGGCACCGGCGGCGCGCCTCCGCGTCCGCCACGCGACGGGCACGGCCGGGCAGCCTCCGGGAGCGCGGTCGCATCGGGAAAGCTGTAGGTTGCGCCGAGCCCTTCTTTAGCGCCCGTATACCAAGGCAGCAGAGCCACGTTCTGCAGATGATAGGAGCCCGAGATAAACCCCTTCGACGCGGGAACATTATTCTTCGGATTTGTATCGGTCGGCTCCAGCAGGAAATAGGTGGACGCGACGGCGGTCCCGCCGCACGAACCTTGATCGCCCGGCCGTTGCGACGCAGGCCGCATCCAGGCAGGGAACGTGTTTCCAGGAACCTGGACGCCGCGGCCGCCGTGCGCCATTGGATCGTGCAAGGGATCGTTTAGAAACTCGGCGAGCTGCTCGGTGATGGGCTGCACGTCATCCTCTTCAATGACACTCGGCGCGTCATGGAGATCCGAGGCAAGGACAAACGAGGTTCCGGTGGCGCGATCGACGCCATGCGTGCCCCACGAGCAACACACGGTCGCGTCGCCGAGCGCGTAATACGCGGTGTTCATCGTGACAAAGATGACCAGTTTGCCGTCCTGCCTGGGAATCTTCCTGAACAGCTCGCGCTGAAGAAATTCGACGTCCACGATGGCGAACGACCGGCCGGATTGCTGCGACGTCAGCACATAGCCCGAGCCCAGCGGAACGTCCACCTTCACCGGCTTCACCTCCGGTTGGGCGAGCAGCGTGTGCCATCCATCGGCCTTGGGGAAAGTGGCGCGCAGCATTGCATCGGTATACTGCGTGGTCCCTCCGTTTGGGAAAACGAAGTTCGAAAACACGGGCGAGCCGAGAACGCGGCGAATATCGGTGGCCGCGTCCAGCAGAAGCGGCTTGCCCGCCACGTTCCTGGCCTCAAACGAAAGCGCGACGGGAACAAGCACCGTCGGGATGGTCGTGGTTCGTCCCTGCGCCGGATCGCCACCGGCGAGAGCATAATTTGTTCCGCCCACTGAATGCTGAAACGTGGGCACGGTCCCCTGCGCGTTTGCGTAGGAAAACAACGAGGCAAGAAGAACAAGAAGGTGTTTGGAATGGACTCGCATAAAGGAGCGTCATTCAATTGGCGCCGCCTCTATTCTCGCGCATGAGCGGTACAGCGGCGGCGCGGCGGAAAGTCCGGCGCGATCGTCAAGTCCTTCTGCTCTTGCCCCCTGCACCGGGGAGCCACGGCGGCAGAAATCGCTGCATGTTTTTGCGGCCTTCCTCGAACGGCCCTTGTCCGTATTCGGGCTGCCGCAGGTCGGGACGAAGCGAATTCCTGGGTGGCACACGGTTGCCCGGCACGCGCAGCACGACGGTGGCGCCGCCGTGGACTTTGCCCTCCACCGTCTGGCGTATATCGAAGGGCCATTCCGTTCCCGGCGGCAGCACACCTGTCAGGCGAACGCGGATCCGCGCCGAGGCGGAACCGCGCGGCGCCAGCACCACGCTCCGCACCTTGGCTTCGGCAAGCGGAGCGATGGTGTGCATGTGCTCCTTGTCCCGAACGGGATCGAAACCGGAAATCGAATCTTCCAGGGGGCGCGCCGTCCGAACGTCATCCAGATGAACCGCTACCTGCACTTGTTTGGGAAGCGCGCGCAGGTCGAAGGTGAGGTCCGCGATGCGTTCGCGGATTGTGGGATTGTGGAATTGAATCATCATGCCGCCCTCAACGCCCCCGATGATCTGCAGATTCTTCTGTCCGATTTGCTTGTTATTCGGCGTGATCTCGTCCACATCGGTGCTCATTGGGCCCAGCAGCGCGCCGGCGGCGTGAATGAAGGCCACCACGCAGTAATGGCCCGAATCGCCGGCCATCAGGGTGGGAACGGTCCAGGGCCAGGAAGCCACTCCGGGGTGCGCCGCATCAAGGTTGTTCAGCGCAATTGGCGCTCCCACGGGCTGCCACTTATTGTCGGGGGTCAGGGTAGAGTTGATGGTTCCGCCAGGCTCGAATTGCCCCCAGAAATCGAACGGCGCGTTGGAAAAGGTGGCATCGAGCGCAGGCAAGCCGGCGGAGAAGTGCGCGTAGAGCGCCCACACCCAGACGTTGCTGGCCGATGTGTTGCTGCGATTGTGCACCTGCATGTGCAGCCAGGCCATATCGCCCGGAGGCAGCGCCGGGCTGTTGTCCGTAAGTTGGTCGAACTGCGTGTGATCGATGGGCGGCGTCACCTGGAAGAATGGCGTTACACCAGACGGGGTCTGCTGCGCGTCCACTTTGATGTCGGCGCACTGCCAGTGCCCGACGGTTTGCGAGGGATTCCAGGGATTCACCACGCCGTCGGGCGAAGGAATCATGCGGCCATCGTCCAGGAAATTATCGCGCACGTAGAGATCGATGCCGGAAGCAGGATCGGTAGCCCCCGCCGTGACCTCGCACTCCCAGACGCTGCGGCAGGCAATCGCGGCGCGCAGCATCACGCGCGGCGCCGCGGCGGTCCCGACGTTGCCCACCCATATGTCGTCGATCCACGCGCCCGGCAGGCCGGATGAAAGATCCGTCGCGCTCCAGTCGCTGGGCGCGCCTGAGGGTATCAGTTGGAAGACTCCCCCGCCATGCACCAGATAGAGCGTGTTGGGAGCCACCGGGTCGATCATCAGCCGCCCGTAAGGATAGACCGCGGGCAGGGAGGCGCTGGTTTGCAGTTGCACCGCGCCGCCGCTGACCACGAGAAACGCGCCCGTTGCCGCGCCGATGCTCACCGGCCCTTTGAGCGCAACATAGATATTGCCGCCGGAATCGACGGCAAGCGACGATATGGCAGGCGCTCCGGCCGGCAGCGCCAGCGGAATTTCGGTCCACACCGTGCCCGGGCCGGCGGTCGAACCATCGGTGCTCCACAGGCGATTACTCGCCGTCACGCAGCAGAT
>PLBD01000553.1 GCA_003135315.1 Acidobacteriaceae bacterium
CCCGTCCTGAGAGCACCGGAGCGGACATGGTCCCGCCGACTTTGACATTGAGGTTGGCGGAGCCATAGGAGGTGAGATCGGGATTGACGGTTTCCGCCAGTTTCAGGTTGAGGGAGCCATCGGCGCTCAAGTTCACCGGCCCATCGCCCTCGAGGCTCGCAGTACCGGTCAGGGTCATGCGATTTTCCTGGCTGGCCAGGGTGCAACGCTGCACGGTGACGATTTCATTGGCCAGGCTCAGCTCGATGGGGCCCTCGCTCTTGATCGGAATGTGCTGGGCTTCCACGGAGAACTGCTGAATGCTGAGGTTGGCATGCAACAGACGCGGCTGCTTCAGCGGGCCGGTCAAGTGGCCCTCGCCGTCAAGCGAGGCCTGGCGCGTGACCTGGTTCCGCATTGCCTCCGGCAGGAACGGATTGACATCCAGGTTGGCGAAGCGCAGGGTCGCGCTGGCCGGCATATCGCCCTGCAAATCGACATTGCCGTCGAGCGTGAGGCTGGCCTTGGGGAAGTTGGAGCGCGCGGTCAACGTGAGCTGTCGTCCCCGGGTGACCGCGTCGGCGGTGATGTTGCCCACGATGTCGCCATTCAGCCTCAGACTGCCGATCTGGAAGTGCCCATTGATGACCGGCTGGTCCTGGGTGCCGGAACCCTTCACGGTGAAGTTGGTGACGCCCGCAATTTGCAGGTGCGGCCTTTGAACTTCGGGAATGTCGGCCAGGTCGATGCTCTGCCCCGTGAGATCGAGTTTCACGTCCCGGCTGCGGAAGTTGTAGGCGGCCGAGCCGGACACGGTGCCGTGCCCCGCCTGGAGGTGAATATCGTCAAGCTGCGCGGCGTGGCTGGCAAAAGCAACCTTGGCAGTGAGCGACAGGATGGGACGGCCGTGCGCCTGGCCGTCCTTCATGGAAATCTGGCCCTGCCCGTGCGGATCGTCCGCGGTGCCGGCAGCGTGCAGGGTGAAATTCATTTTGCCGCTGACCGGATACTCCAGACCCAGGGCGCGCTGCAACTCGGCAATGTCGGCATCGTGCATGGCGGCCTGCACCTGGAACTGCGACGCCCTGGTGAAATCGCCGCGATCGAGAGCGGAAGAACCATCGAGAGTGAGTTGCGCGCCGGCTTCCTGCACGACCGCGTGATGCAGCGCCACTTCCGATTGCGAGTACTGCACGTCGCCGGAAAACTGGTCGATGTGGATTCGTCTTGGCCTGGCAACCGGCTGCGGCGGAGGCGCGGGATTGGAGGCGAGGTGAAGCCACGACTTGTGCTTCGCCGGTTCTGGCGGCGGGCGCAGCGCGGGAGTTTCCGGAGCCGGCGTGTGGATGTATACAAAGTTCGTGGCTTGCAGGTGACCCGCAATCTGCGGCGTCCGCAGCCTGCCGCTCAGAGTTCCGCTGAAGCTTGCAGCTCCGGCCAGTTCAATCGGCGGAGGCGTATTGCCCATCGCCGTCAGCATGGGCGCGAATTCCGTCAGGCTGGTGGTGTTGACGCTCAGCTTCAACGCGGCCGAGGTCGCTCCTAATGCGCCGGTCGCATCCAGATGCGTGTGCGGGGTGGTCAAATTCAGCGCCGATAGCTCCATGCTTCCCGAACGCGCGCCGTACCGGCCGCTAACGCGACCGTTGAGGGGAAGTTGGTTGTTCGCAGGCTGGGCCGGAGAAGCGATCTCCAGTGCGAGATCGGCGAAGGCGTTGGCCAGCGCCTGCTTCCATGCCAGGTTTACCGACCCGGTCACGCTGCCGGCTGCATTCAGCTTGTCCAGCGGCAACGACCGGCTGGCGAACATGCGAGCCAGGTCATTCAATGACAACCCGCCCTGGTGCAGCCGCGCCGATCCCTCTTCCGGCTGCGCACTGACGCTCTTCACGGCCGCCTGAGTGCCGTGTACCCTGCTGGAGTTCCGGGCCACCTTCTTGCCGTTGAGCCCGATTGGTTCGGCCGGAGTAGGCGCGATGGGGGTCAGTTGAGTGGGCCACAAGTTCTTCACTTCGGCATCGCCCGTCAGCATTCCTCCCAGCAAGCGGGCTGCGATACGCGTCAGCGACAGGTTGTTGTGGTCGAGCGCAAAATTCGAGTCCAGGTTGGCCTTGCGCACGGCAACCACATCGTTCAGGTAGTCAAGGTCGCGGATTGCGATCCGACCCGTCGCCGTGTAGCCGGCGGCTTCGGAGTAGGTACCCGACCCGTCGAGGACGAGAGATCCGCCGCGCAACTGATACGCGCGCGCAACCGCTCCCATCTGGGCGACATCAAGCGTGCTGCTGTAGGTGAGATGAACCTGCGGGCTTTCGAAGTCCGTGACCTTCCCCGATAGCTGGAGCGACGAGGTTTCCGATACCAGCTTCAGGGACTTGATCTCGGCCTGGTTGTGCCACAGGCTGAATTGCAGATCGGCCTGGGCGGCAACGTCGCGATAATCCTGATATTTCGCGTCCATCTTGCCCACCTGCACGCTGCTGTCATAGCGCTGGGCGAGGCGATCGTAGGCCATGGCCGCAACCAACTGGTTGACGCTGAAGTCCAGGGCCAGCTTGTGCTGGTTCAGCAACAACATGCCGTCGTGCACATCGACGCGTCCGATGGCGAGATCGAACAGCTGCTGCACCGGCGTCTTGGGATGGTCCGGCTTTACCTTTGGCTCCGGCGCGTTGGTGCTGCCGTCCGGATTGACGATGATGTGAATGACGGGAGCCCAAAGCTCTACCTGCTCCAGGCTGACTTGCCGCTCCAGGAAGGAGACGACGTGCAGGCGCACCAGAGCGCGATTGACGTGGGCATATGGCGATTCGCCGGCAGGCTCCAATCCGTGAATGGTCAGGCCGTCGGCTTCAAAAGCAAGATCCGACAGCTTCCAGTGGAAGGCAGCCATCTCCACGCGGCCGCCCGTGGCCTCTTCCAAAGTGGCGATCAGTTTCCTGCGAACGAAATTTTCGAAGCTGGGGCTGCGCAGGTACCAGATCAGCGACACCACCACCGCCAGCAACACTACGCCCGCAACCGCGCCGATCCAGAGGCGCTTGTGCGGATGCCGTGTTTTGACTTCTTCCGTCATTCTCAGTTGCCGGCGGAACTCGCCGCCGCATCACCCGGCGCATTCACTCCGGGAATCGGCACGCTGCTGTGAATGTCCGCCTGCTGCCGCAAGTTGTGCAGCCAGGCGTCGAGCATCTCGTCGATGCGCTGCTCGGTCAGAAGCTCGCGAATTCTCGGCCCCACTTCGTCCAGGGGAATCGGCTTGCCGCCGTTCTTTTGCAAATCCGGCAGCAACTGGTGCTGGTAGTACGATTCCACGTCGTCCTGCTGAATGTGCACATCGGGGCGCAGCCGGACTTCGACGAAGTTCATGACCTGAACTTCCGTGCGCAGGTGTTGTTTTACCGCTTCCTCGTTGAGCCCGTAATTGGCCAGCACGCGATGCCAGACGATATCGTCGGTGCCGTTGGGGACCTGCGCCCGCAGCTTGGCCAGGTCCTGCTGCAAGGTTTCCTCCGAGGGCTGCATGTAGTTGGCGTCGCCCATCTGCGCCTTCAGCAACTGCCGGTCGATGAGGTGCTGCAAGGCGAGCACGCGATCGGCTTCGGTCAGTTGGGCGATGGGCTTCTGCTGCATAAAGGCTTCGAAAGCGGCGGATTCTTCCCAATCGCTGCGCAGCACAGGCTGGCGATTCACGCTGGCCACCACGCCATCGATCACTTCACCGGCAAACGCCGGCACTGCGGCTGTCAGGAACAGCAGCACGGAACAAATCGCGAAATGCAAAATGCGTCTCATCAGAAAGTCTGTCCAATACTGAAATAAACGTTGATCCGGCGCAGCGACTGGGTTTCGTTGTCCTCCTGGACGGGATAGCGCGTCGCGTTTACGGCGTAACCCAGGTCGAAGCGCACCGGGCCCACCGGTGTCTTGTAGCGAATACCCATGCCGATGGCCTGCGAGTCGTAGTTGAAGTTGCAAAGTGTCTTACTGTCGCGTGCCGAGCAGTCGGCAATGGACGGCTGGTTGAAGGTCAGCATCCCGCTGATGATGTGGCTGGCGGTGCTGAAGACGTTGCCCATGTCGTGGAAGAAGACGAATCCCAGATTGTTGCCCACGAAGGGCAGCAACACGGGAGGCGTGCGAAGCTCGATGTTATTGACGAACAACCCCTGACCGCCGATGGGGTAGCCGGTTTGCTCATCGCGCGGGCCGGCCTGATTGATGGAAAAACTGCGCAACGAGTTACTGCCGCCGGCGAAGAACAATTCGGGCAGCGGAATCTGCGTGGCCTCTGCCGGGAGGGTGTTCGGCGGAAGCTTGCTGGTATCGATGAAGTCGTTCGTGCCATAGGGCTTCTCGATTCCGATCTGCGTCCTGCGGGCGATTACCCAGTTCTTCTTGAAGCTGTAATAGGTCGAGTTGTCCAGCAGCACCCGTCCAAAATTGGTTTGCGATCCCAGCGCGCTGGTCGCCAGGCCAAGGTTCACCGCATTGTAGGAGCCTTTCTTGGGATTGATAGGATCGTCACGCCGGTCGCGTACACCGGTAAACGTCGGCATCGCGATGAAGACCGGCTTCGAGTACAACGCGATCAGCGTGGGGTCGATCACCAGGCTATTGGGGTCGATGGACACGCGCTGGAACGTCAGCCCGTAGATGAACGTGGTAAAGCGGTTGTAGCGCTGCTCAGCTTGCAGCGCGCCTTCCACCCGCTCCGAAGCGAAGGTGTTGACGTCGGCGGTGTTGTCGTACAACGCGCTGACGATGATTCGCCAGTTTTCGCGATGGAAGAGGTGCGGCGCTTCGTAGGTTGCCAGCCCGCGGCGGGTCAGCAGACCGTAGCGGCCGCGGATACTGAAGGTCTGATCGCGCCCAAAGAGGTTCAGCCGCGTGATCTCCAGCACGGCGTTGGGGCTGACTCCCGTGGCGCCCTGCGGATTGTTAGTAGTGGGAATGTTGCCGGTGGCAAACTCGATGCCGCCGCCGTAGCGGAAGGTCCAGCGCTTGGCTTCCTGCAGGTTGAAGAGCACATCCTTCGACGGCTCCAGCCCTTCCGGGTTCTGCACCGCCATGTTCACTTCGTTGAACAGGCCCAGCGAGTACAGCCGCCGCTGCGAATCGACCATGCGGTTCTGGCTGAGGGCATCGCCGTTGCGAATACGCATCTGGCGGTTGACCACGTAGGGACGCGTATATTTCAGCCCGGTGACCAGGACGCGGTTCACAAAAAAGCGCTGGCCCTCAACCACTTTGTAAACCACGTTCATGCGCTGGGGTTCGCCGGCCACCGGCACAGCCGCGGATTCGAACTGCACATTGGGATAGCCGCGGTCGTAGTAGTAGTAGGTGATGGCGTCGCGATCGCTGACCACATTGGCTTCGCTGAAGGGCTGTCCCTTGAGATTGGTCAGCCTGGGTTGTAGATCTTGCAGCGCCGCGCCGCTGGCGCCTTCCACCTTGAGATCGTTCACCAGGGTCTGCGGACCTTCCTCGATCCTGACCACGATCTGCATTTCGTTCTTCTTGTTCTCGTAATTGTCCTGCAGGTCGCCGCTGACCTTGATGTCCAGAAATCCGTTGGCCTGGTAGAGGTACTTGATGGCCAGCACATCGCCGGTGAGCAGGCGCTGGCTGAAGCGGCCGTTGGGTAGCATCAGGCTGGAGGGCTCGACCGCCAACCGCTCGCGAATGGTTTCGGTATTGAAGTACTTGTTGCCTTCCACCTTGATCGACACCAGCTTGTGGCGAATGCCGGGATCGATCACGTAAACGATGTTGACGTGGTTCTCATCCGCCACGGGATGGCGTTCGACCTCAACCGTGGCGTCGAAGTAACCCTTGGTTTGCAGGTAGTCGCGGAGGTTGCGACGGCCCTCGTTCAGCAGGTCGTCGTCCACGGAATTTTCCTGGTACACCGGCACCAGCTTCTTGAGCTGTCCTTTGCTGACGCCTTCGCCCTCGGTCGTTATGTTCACCGTGGGGCCCTGGTCNNCGTGGTCGGCAACGACTTTGTTGCCCGCCTTCAGCTTGGTCAGGCTGCGCACCTGTTCCGGAGGAATTCCGGTGTCTCCCTGGATGGTGACGTTGCCGACCCGCGCCAGGGGGCCGGGAGTGGCATGGAAATGAATGGCCATCTGGCTGTCGCTGACGTTCGGCTCCAGGGTGTAGGTGATGGCAGCCTGGTAGTAGCCGTTGTCGGCGAAGATCTTCTTCATGCGCTCAATGGAGCTGACGGCCTTGTCCTCGCTGAACACCGAGCCCAGATCGAGCTGGCTGGCCGCGATCAACTGGTTGGGCTTGGGATTGGTCTTCTGCGGCGTGCCGTCGAGGGTGATGGCGCCGTTGAAGTAGTTTTGCGTGACTACGAAGACCAGCTTGAGCTGGTGGGTTGCGCCGGGAACGGGTTCGGCCTCCACCTGCAACGTGGCAAAGCGCCCGGTGGCATAAAGCGCCTCAATACTGGCGCGCAGCTTGTCGCGGTCCAGCGGCTCATTGGCTTTCTGCACCGTCAGGGAGCGCAGCGTGTCCGCGTCGATGCCGGTGATTCCACCAAACTCGATGCTGGCGACCGTCTCGCCCTCATACCTGGCCAGAGTACTACTTTGACTGCTGGAGTCGGATTGCGCGGCCGGTGGCGAAGGCGGGGTGGTCTGCGTCCGCGCCGGCAGGGCAACGAGAGCACAGAAAACAGCAAGCGTGCACAACGATGGCGTGATCGGCGTCCTCAAACCTTGCCCTTCAGCGCACCCGCTACCCGGCAGGATCTCATGGCCGCGGCCCTGCCAAAGTCTTTACTGCCTGCGCACTTGCGTTCAAAGCGCCGTGCAACCACGGAGACCTCTCCGTTTTCAGCCTGGGAAGGCGCAATTGATTTGGAGTACCTATAATAACCAATGAAAGCCTTCCGCTGAACAAGCCGACGGGCAAGCTGGCGTTGCCATTTAGCAGACATGTCGCGACCTACAGAATTGTCATCACGAGCCCGCTTCAGCGGGCGAGGGATCTGCTTTCCTGGGTTGTGGCGGAAAAACACTTTGTTCGCGTCCAACATCTGGCGCTCGTAATGACAATTCGAACGTGCCGCCTTCGCAACGCCACAATTATTCGTAAGTAAGAACCCCGAAACTGAGGTTAAGACGTTGCAATTCGTGGAACGGTATTCCCGACAAATCCTTTTCCAGCCGATCGGCGAAGCGGGACAGCAACGCATGGCCAAGGCCCGCATGGCAGTCGTCGGCTGCGGCGCCACCGGCTCGGCCCTGGCATCTTTGCTGGCGCGGGCCGGCGTGGGATACCTCCGGATCATCGATCGCGACTACGTCGAGCCCAGCAACCTGCAACGCCAGGTGCTGTTCGACGAAGCCGATGCCGCCGAGTCCCTGCCCAAGGCAATTGCCGCAGCCCGTAAGATCGCGGCCTTCAACTCTGAAATCGCGGTTGAGCCGCACGTCGCCGATCTGACGCCGGACAACATCGAGGAACTGCTCGGCGAAGTCGAGATTATTCTCGACGGCACCGACAACTTCGAGACGCGGTACCTGATCAACGATTTCGCCGTCAGCAAAAGCCTGCCGTGGATTTACGCTGCCGGAGTCGCCAGCTACGCGGTCACGATGACCATCCTTCCCGGCGAGACGGCTTGCCTGGCCTGCATCTTTCCGGATTCGCCGCGCGGCATCGTCGAGACTTGCGATACTTCCGGCATTCTGAACTCAGCCGTGAACTTCGTGGCGTCGATTGCCGCGACCGAAGCGATGAAGCTGGCAATTGGAGCACGCGACCAGCTTCGCCGCACGTTGCTGTCGTATGACGTGTGGACCAACGACTATGCCTCGGTCCGCGCCGACAAGCCGCGTCCCGGCTGCCGCGCCTGCGACGAGCGCGACTTCGTTCACCTCGCGGGCGAGGGCCGTCCGCATATTTCGCTGTGCGGGCGCAACTCGGTGCAGATCCACGAGCGCCAGCGGCCCATCGACTTCGCCGAGATCACCCGCCGCCTGTCGCCGCACGGCCCGGTGAAGCACAACGAGTTCATCCTGAAGTTCTGGCGCGAGCCCTACGAGCTGACGCTGTTCCCCGATGGCCGGGCCATCATCAAAGGGACGACAGACACGGCCATCGCGCGCAGCCTGTATGCGAGATATGTGGGGTCGTGAGGGTCTTCCCTTGGAAGCCAGGCACGACATTTTGGCACCTTAATGCTACTTCCGTACTTCCGGCAATATAATTCGGTAGTCGTAGCAGTTATAAAATGCCCTTTGCGAGCGTCAGGAGGCCGCAGGAACGACGATCGGGTGGCGGGACGGCCTCAGGGTCGTCCAGAGCGCCCCAAGCGCTCAGAACGCAGCTAATGCGCCTAGCGTCGATTTCCCGATTTGGGAC
>PLBD01000353.1 GCA_003135315.1 Acidobacteriaceae bacterium
GAAGTTTCTCCATCGCCAATCAACAGTCGACGCCGCTTTTTACAGGCGCTCCCACCATCGATACGGCGGGGCTCCAGCTCAACTATATTGTCGACTTCTGGGGACAGTATCGCCGAGCGACTGAGGCCGCACGCGCGACTTTGCTGGCCACGGTCTACGGGAAAGACGTGGTCCAGACCACCCTGATTTCGCTAGTGGCAACCAACTACTACCTGCTGCTTCAATATGACGCCCAACTCAAGTACTCCAACGAGACGATTGAGGCGGACAAAGATATCCTGAGACTGAACACCATCAAGTACAAGGGCGGCGACGCCGCGATTACGGACGTCTATCAGGCGCAGGTGCTGGTGCAACAGGCCGAGGCCCAGGCCATCAGCCTGCAACAGGCGATCGAACAGACGGAAAACAATATCAGCATCCTGATCGGCAAGAACCCGGCCTCGGTTCCCCGTGGTCTAAGCCTGGTAGAACAGCCCCACATGCCCGACGTGCCGGCGGGATTGCCCTCCGCGCTGCTGGAGCGCCGGCCGGACGTGCGGCGCGACGAGCAAAACCTGGTTGCCGCCAATGCCAACGTGGGCGTCGCCAAGGCAGCGTTCTTCCCGCAGATTTCGCTCACCGGCCAGTTTGGCGCACAGAGCACGGCCATCACCAGTTTCCTGGCGGGTCCGGCAACCTTCTGGGCGGTGGGAGGACAGGTCGCGCAGCCGATCTTCGAGGGCGGCAGGATCAGAAGCAACTACCGTTTGGCCTGGGCGCAGCGCGATCAGGCGGAGTTGGTATACAAACAGACGGTGCTGAACGCCTTCGGCGATGTGTCTAACAGCCTCGTCGGTTACAACGATTCTCGCAAGTATCGCATTAAGCTGGAAGAGGAAGCTAACACTTACAAAGAAACCGCCCGCCTGGCCACCGTACGCTATCAGGGAGGCGTGACCAGCTTCCTGGAAGTCCTGGTGACCGAGCAAGACTACTTCACCGCCGAACTGAGTCTGTCGCAGGCTTGGTTTCAGGAAATGCAATATTACGTGCAGCTCTATCAGTCGCTGGGTGGCGGTTGGGACCAGCAGTAGGGAAGTTGTTCGAAACTGAAGGGTAACGATTTTCCAGGGTACATCGCTATCGAAAATTCCAGATTTCATAGTTACCGATTGAGCACACTGCTAGAATTGGGAGCTTATGATCCCTCCTCACGTATTGGAGATGCTGGACATTCTAGCTTGCCCGGTCTGCCTGAAGCCCCTGGTGCCGCGCGGCGAGGACGGCCTGAAGTGTAACGAGTGCAGGCGGGTGTACCCCGTCCGCAACGGGATTCCGATCCTTCAGGAGCCCCAAGCGACAATCGAGCAACTGTGAGCGATACCATAGAAAACTGAAGGAACTCAGGCAAGAGCAATGCGCTCTATCGCTCAACGCTGTTTCCTTAGACGGCAGGAACCACCCAGGAGCTCCCAACCAACATAAGGTCCTGAGCGCCGCAAGTGGCAATTGTGTTCCTACCACTTGGCGGCTTGTGCAACCTTCCTGCGCGTTTCATCCCGCTGGAGGGGAACAAACCACATCCGACATCGTATAAGAAACCTAACAGCAGCAACTATTTCCAGACGGATGGGTTGGAAGTATTCAAAGACTGGGGTGACTGCTGGTGACGATCCGGTTTCGGCAATCGAATTGCCTGCAACTAAATACCGGCAACTGAGTCTAACAAGCAAAACGCAGAAGGTCGGAGGTGAGGTCGATGATGGCAGAAAAATTTTCCGTTCCAGAGTTGGCCGCGCTGCGCAGCGAGCTGCTTCATGGATTTGACTCCAAGGACGCAGCCGAGCTGCTGCAGATGTTTCTCGCCGGACACGGCTACGGTGTTTCGGCCGAGGAAGCACGCAATGCGTTGAGCAGGGTCGGACTTCTGGGTGGCACGCTGGAAACCTTCCAGCGGGAGTTGGAAAACATCGCTCTGGTGATGTAANNAGCCCGGGCAAAACGGCCCGGGCTTTCCTGTTTCTGGCTGGGATGAACTTATGCCAAGACTTGAATCACCGATGGCGGCAGTCACTGGTCGCTATCGGACGTTCGTCCTCTCCTGCTGTCACCCAAGGATGTATTAGGAGTCACTGACAAATAGCCCCGTAATCTGTTCCAGTCGCTATGGGTGTCCCGGGAGAAGATTTTTCCCACCCAACGCGATCACTCCCTCGCGGCGAGAGAAAAGACCATCGGAGCTTGCTTCTCCAGTAAGTACGCCCTCTCTTCGGATTGGCTTCAGCTGACTAATGTTCTAACGGAGGTATCCAATGCACAATCAATCGCAATCTCGCAGCTGTCTTTATCGCGAAGCCATGCACGCGGTAATCGTTGGGCTGGCTATCGCGGTCCTACTTGCGCTTGCAGGCCCATCAGCACAGGCGCAGACCTTTCAGGTGCTCTACACCTTCACCGGCGGAATGGACGGTGCATCTCCCGAAGGCCTAACCATGGACAGAGATGGACGCCTTTATGGAAGCACTGCGGGGGGCGGACACGGAAATTGCAACGGTGGCTGCGGTACCGTGTTTAGGCTTGCGCAGGCAGGCTCGACCTGGCAGCTAACTACTCTCTATGCGTTCGCCGGAGGTGGTGACGGGCCGGCAGTGGGGGGACCGGTTATTGGCTTAAATGGCAGTCTGTTCCTTGCGGCGGACGGAGGAGGAGGAGAGAACGAGGGTGCGGTTATCAATCTGACGCCCCCGGCGACGGCTTGCAAAACGGCGTTGTGCTATTGGACAAAAACTGAAATTTTTCAATTCAATATCTACAATGGGCTCAATCCCGTTCCTGGCATCGTCGTTGACCGGGCTGGAAACCTATTTGGCACAACGGAGCTCGGCGGAGCATATTGCTACCCAGCGGGCTGCGGCGTTGTGTATGAGCTGACGCCGACAGACGGCAACTGGGCAGATACGACGCTGCACAGCTTCGGATCTGGTTATCCCTACGGCGACGGCTGGTATCCCCTTAGCGGCGTGGTCCTGGATGGCAACGGTAATGCCTATGGCACGACCCCATGGGGGGGCACAAATGATTGTGGAATCGTTTACTCCGACTTTGGCAACCGCATCATCCACGAGTTCCAGTGTAGGTTTGGCGGATCAGGACCATCCGGCTTGATCATTGATCAGGAAGGTAACCTCTACGGCACCGTCGGTACTACAGGTGGAAGTGCAGTTTTCGAGATGTCGCCTTCAAACGGCGGGTGGACATACACAATCCAGTACGTGCAACCGGGAGGAGATGGAATGTTCGGTCTCACGATGGATACAGCTGGTAATCTGTACGGTGTGACCGGCTTCAGCAACCTCGTGCCGGGTTCGATCTTCAAGCTGACCCGGTCAGGCGCGGGGTGGACGTATACCGATATATACGACTTCACCGGGGGCAGCGACGGTCTGGGACCAAACGGCCTGATCCTCGACGCGAATGGCAACCTCTATGGCACCGCTTCCGATGGAGGCAATTTGTCGGACTGCGTCCGACAATATTTTTCCGGTTGCGGCACCCTGTGGAAGATTACATTCTAGCGAAGCTGTTAGCCGCCATGCATTGCAGCTTCCGGCGGAAACTATCCGTTGCGGGTTTCGCCTGGTTCCGGAGCCGGTGCGGATGGGCTTTGAGGATGTGGCTCGGTGGTGTTGTTGACCATGTCCTTGAGCTCTTTGCTGGGCTTGAAGAAGGGGATCTTCTTGGCTGGCACATCCACGCGGTCTCCGGTCTTGGGGTTGCGCCCGACGCGAGGCTTGCGCTGGCGGGTGCGGAAGCTGCCGAAGCCGCGGATCTCGATCTTGTCGCCGGCGCGCAGCGAGCGCACCACGCTCTCGAAGATGGTCTCGACGATGACCTCGCTGTCCTTCCGCGTGATCTCGGTCAGCCGCGAAACCTCGTCGATCAAGTCTGCCTTGGTCATCTCGCACGCCCCTTTGTCGCGATACGGCTCAAGTTTACCAGCACATCGGATACTCTCAAATTGCTATAACGTTGGCAAGTACAAGTTTTGATTGATTTTTCCCTATCTTGTGCACTCGCCGGCAGGCTATTTCCACAGGTAGTAGAAGCCCACATTGGTTTGCATCAACTTGGCGGGATTGGGCAGGTAGTCGGAAACATCTCCAAACAGCAGGTCGAGCAGGCTCTTGCGGTCCTTTTCATTGTGCACCAGGGTGGGTTCACCCTTGATGCCGACGGACTTCGCCGTGTCTTCGATAGCGGCACGAAAGTCGCCAATCTGGTCCACCAGCTTTAGCGGTACGGCCTCCTCGCCGGTCCAAACCTTGCCATTCGCCAGCGCGCGCACCTGGTCATCCTTCATCTTGCGGCCCACCGCGACGCTGTGGATGAACTGCACGTGCATGTTATCGATCAGACCCTGCATGTAGGCGCGCTCCTCCGGAGTCATGGGGCGCGTCGGCGAACCCGTGTCCTTGAACTCACCCGCCTTCAGCGTGATCTGTTGCAGCTTCGCCCATTTCATCAGCTCTTCGTAGTTGTACCATTCGGCAATAACGCCGATGGAGCCGACAATGCTGGCGTTGTCGGCAAAAATCTTGTCGGCCGCGGACGAGACGTAATACGCTCCGCTGGCGCCGACCGTTTCGATGGAGGCCACGATGCGCTTTTTCTTCTGGTCGCGAATGCGCAGAACCTCGCGATAGATCTCCTCCGAAGCAGCGGCTCCGCCTCCCGGTGAATTGACATGTATAACGATCGCCTTGACGGAGCTGTCGTCGGCGAATTTCCGTAGCTGCTCGACCACGTCCTTGGGAGTGAGAATCACGCCTTCCAGATCGACCACGGCGATCTTATCGCCAAAGCCTCCAAAGCTGTCTTTCTGCTGCGAGCGGACCGAGAAATATACCAGGGCGAAGATTGCAACCAGGAAGAGGAAGAAGGCTCCTCCGCCTAGCAATACCCAGAGGAAGACTCGCGAACGCGGCTGTTCGGTCATATAAGGAGAGTCAAGTTTAGCAGATCGGAGCTGTCAGCTATCGGCCGTCAGCCGTCAGCTACCTCCTCGCTTTGCGGTTAGCTTTTAGCTCTTAGCTTTTAGCCACCAGTACGATCGTATGCGCGCCGCGCGCCATCCTGATTGCTAAGAGCTAACAGCTAAAGGCTGTACCGCGAACAGAGCGAGTGGAAAGCTGACGGCTGACAGCGTCTTCAATGAAAGATAGTTGCGAAAAATGCCCCGACCTTGCTGAAGAAGCCATGCGACTCCTTCTTGGCGGTCTGAGCATTGTTGTTTGCATCAGATTTCTTCTTGCCGGCGGGCGGCGGGAGCACTGTCGGCTCAAGTTGCACCACCTTGTTGTTCTCCAGCCTCAGGAAGGCGACATTTGTGCTGAGATCGGGCGCAGGATCACTTCCGCGGAAGATGAACGGCGCTTCGACTGCCATGTGCATTTCTGGCGATGGGGGCGGTGTTGCAGCCGGCGGCGCCACTGGCTTAGGCGTTGCAGCAGGAACTGGCAGCGGCGCGGCCTTGGCGACCTGGGTCGCTATCGGCTGCGAGATGCGACATCCGCAGTTCTGTTTCGACTGACTTGCCTGGTTCAGGTGTCCGCTCTTGAAGAGAACGGCCTCGTCCGGCTTTACCTGATAGGTGGCATCGCCCATGGTTTCGGAGACCACGATCGCCGCTACGTTTCCCATCAGCGATTGCACGCAGGTGTCGCCCTGCGCCGAGACCCGTACCGCAGCATGCACTGTACCCGGTCCGGGCATAAGCAGCCGCAAGTCCGGCGTGAGCAGCGTATCCGCTTCCGCGCCCAGGGGATAGTTCATCTCCACATTGCCGCTGTTCAGGCTGAGCAGCATCTCGCGTCCGCTCTGCGAGGCGGTGATGGACAGCTTCGTCCCCTCGCAAACCAGCAGGGTACCTCCGCGCTCCAGCTTGAGGGTCGCAGACTGGGCTCCAGCCTGGATGGACGAGCCGCTCAGCACGCTGGTCCCCGAGCCAGCAAGGACCACCGATCCCTTTACGCTGGCGTCGGTGGCGTAGAGTTCGCCGATCGCCTGCTGCGCCCCTGCTTCGCTTTGCGCAGCGCAGACGAACAAAGCGGAAAGCATGCAGAGGAGATGGCAACGGGACGGCATGGAGCGTAGCATGTGGCGCATTCACGATAACACCAACCGCACAGGCCCAACAATGCGGCTGGAGCCAGGGTCGAAATCGATTTAATTTCAGGTTGTGCAAGCCTTAGTCGATGGTTTATAAGTACTTTGGGTTGAGTGAGTTTCCTGCCGGCTAGTCTATCTCCAGCCTTCAAGGGGACCAACGTGGAGAGTCGCTTGAAGCAACCTCGCAAGTGATGTACTGTAGCTCAACCGGGTGAAGCCACGTAGTTTTTCGGGTATCTTTTTTCATCGCAAGTCATTATCTTTGTGGGCGCTGCGTTTTCGTTGCGGAACAGTATCCACGCGCAACCTCTATCGCAGATCCTTCTAAGCTAGTGCGCAATTTTTGGGGTGTAAGGAGTGCACATGTTCAGGCAAATCCTTGCCATAGTACTCACGGGCGCTTTGCTGGCGGCGACTTCGCCGGTTGCCAGCGCGCAGGAAGCGCAGCAAGCCAACCTTTCTGCCAGCGAAATCGATTCCATCGTTTCGCCGATCGCGCTCTATCCGGACCAGCTGGTCGCGCAGATTCTGGCGGCGGCAACCTATCCCGATCAGGTCACCGCAGCCAGTAACTGGCTCAACAGTAGTCAGGGTTTGCAGGGCGACGCCTTAATGCAGGCCGCCGACAAGCAGCCCTGGGATCCCAGCGTGAAAGCGCTTACACAATTCCCGACTGTGCTGGACCAGATGGCGAAGAACCTTGCCTGGACGTCGGCGCTTGGCGACGCTGCTTTCAACCAGCAAAAAGACGTGATGGCGTCGATCCAGCGTCTGCGCCAGGAGGCCAAAGCGGCAGGCAACCTGAAGTCGGGCGAGCAGATCAAGGTGGTGCAGCAAGACCCGCAGACCATCGTCATTCAGCCGGCGAATCCGCAGGTAGTTTACGTCCCGACGTATAGCCCTACCGTGGTGTATGGCACACCGTATTACCCTCCGGGATATAGCACGGGTGCGGTGGTTGCCACCGGCCTGCTCGCCTTTGGAGCGGGGATAGCAGTGGGGGCCGCAATCAATAACAGTTGCTGCGGCTGGGGATGGAACAGTTGGGGCTGCGGCTGGCATGGCGGGAGCGTGACGTACAACCGCAACGTGTACGTTTCGCGCAGTAACACTTTCTACGGCTCGAACCGCCAGCAATATCGCAATAACTACTACGGCGGCAGCCGACCCACGCACTACAACGCCAACAATCGCTACAACGGTGGCAACAATCGCGTGAATGGCGGAAACAACCGGAACACCAACATCAGTGGGAACAACGTAAACATCAACGGCGGAAACCGGAACAACAACAATAACAACCGGCCGAATGTCGGCAACAACAACGGCGGTAACCGTCCGAACGCCGGCAACAACAATAACAACGCCGGCAACCGTCCGAATGCCGGTAACAACAATCGTCCCGGCGGCAACAACAACGGCGGCAATCGTCCCAATGCCGGTAACAACAATCGTCCCGGNNTTCGGCGGCTATAAGCAAGGCGGCAATGCCCGCGCTGACTCGAATCGGGGACGGCAGAGTGCGGGCGGCGGAGCTGCGCGAAGTGCGCCTGCATCACGCGGCGGTGGTGGTGGTGGTGGCGGCCGGAGGCGCTAGTCCGTAAACTCGCAATTCACGATGGCCCAGAGACGAAAGCAACTAACGGTTGAGTGGAGATTGATAATGACCGACCAGGTACAGAAACGGAACAGCACGCGGCGGGGCGGATGGCGAACTACAATCACAATCGCCATGGCCCTCCTGCCGATCATGTTTGGCGCGATCGCAATGGCGCAGGAAGCCGGGCAGAAAACGTTCGCGACTCTGCAAGATGCATCCACGGCTCTTTATGACGCTGCCAAGGCGGGCGACAAGGCCGCGATTGAAAGCGTGCTGGGCGCTTCGTCGGCAGGAATTATCTCCTCCGGCGACGCGGTGGTTGACCAGAAGAACGTCGACGACTTTATCCGGCGTTACGAGCAGATGAACCGCTGGGGCAAGGAAGTCAATGGCGATCAAACCCTGTTTCTTGGTGCGGAGAACTGGCCGTTTCCCATTCCGCTCAAGAAGAATGCCGCCGGACAGTGGTACTTTGACACCAAGGCTGGGCTGGAAGAGGTCCTCTACCGCCGCATTGGTAACAACGAGTACGCTGCCATCCGGGTTTGTGGCGTTCTGGCTGAAGGCCAGGTGGAATACTACGCTGGGCTTCATGACGGATCCACTGTCCATCAGTATGCGCAGAAGCTGATCAGCGATCCGGGCAAGCAGAACGGGTTGTACTGGAAGGCCGCAGAAGGCGAACCGGAAAGCCCGATAGGACCGCTAATCGCCTATGCCAACGGCGAAGGCTACAAAGACAAGGATGCTGCGTTCCATGGCTACTTCTTCCGCCTCCTCACCAGCCAGGGAGCCAATGCTCACGGCGGTGCGAAGAACTACATCGTCAATGGCGCCATGACCGGCGGCTTCGCATTCCTGGCCTACCCGGCTGTCTACCGCAACTCCGGAGTGATGACGTTCCTGGTCGACAGCCAGGGCGTCATTTACGAAAAAAATCTCGGACCCAAGACGGCCGACCTCGCCCCCGCGATCACTTCGTTCAATGCCGATTCCACCTGGCGGATGGTCAGCGCGGAAACGGAGGATGAGGCGCAGGACGTGGATGTTCAGTGAGGAAAATCGCGGCCCTGAGCAAGCTAATCGCCGAGGAATGTAGCGGCCGTGCTGCAACCGGGAAACCCGGGCCATATTCGCGCTGATTCAGGATTGGCAAGCGGCAGCACCCGTGCTGCCGGGCGATAGGCATTTGGTGCTTCACGCCGCCGCGGTTGAGTAGAAGCACAAGAACACACTTTGAAGCGGTGCCCTGCACCAGACCGCAAATTCCGCGGCTGCGATCCTCGCAGCCCTAACTCTTAAGGAGAGTGAGTATGGACTTCAACCACATGAGCAACCTGGCGCAGCAGGGATATGGGATCCTGCTCGCCCTCGGCATCAAGATTCTGGAAGCGATTGTCATTTGGATCGTCGGTCGCTGGCTCATCGGATTGTCGGTGAGCATGATCAGCCGGGCGATGACCAAGCAGAAGATCGATCCTACGCTGATTCGCTACATCAACAACACCGTTGCGGCCATTCTGAACATCGTGCTGGTAGTTGCGATCCTCGGCTTCTTCGGGGTGGAAACTACAAGCTTTGCCGCACTGCTGGCCGCTGCCGGCGTTGCCATCGGCATGGCATGGAGCGGGCTGCTGGGGAATTTCGCTGCCGGCGTGTTCATCATCATTCTGCAGCCGTTTAAGGTTGGTGACTTCGTGGTGGCAGGCGGAATCATGGGTACGGTTGAGGAAGTCGGCCTGTTCGTGACCTCCATCAACACGCTCGACAACATCCGTAACATCGTCGGCAATGGCAAGATCCTGGGCGATGTCATACAGAACTTCACGACCAATCCGTATCGGCGTGTCGACCTGCAGGCCCAGCTGTCGCACAGTGTCGATCCCCACCAGGCGATCGCGATCCTGAAGGCAGGCCTGGCGAAGATCCCCAACGTGATGACGGACCCCGCGCCCAGCGTCGAGATCCTGACCTTCACGCTGGCCGGGCCGGTGCTGGCCGTGCGTCCCTTCTGCAACAACGCACACTACTGGCAGGTGTACTTCGACACCAACACTTTGATTAAGGATTCCTTCACCACCGCGGGCTTCGCCGTTCCCGAACAGCACTACATGGTTCGCACTGCGGCTGCGGGAGGCGCTGCGGCTGCACGCACGGTGTGATAA
>PLBD01000047.1 GCA_003135315.1 Acidobacteriaceae bacterium
GAAGTTAGCGCAGGCGAACTTGTTGATTCTTAAGCGCGGCTGCTAGTCTCGGCTGTGATGGCGAGAGAGGAAGCCGGGACATGGTGAAGCCGCCGCTGCGCACGAAATCCATCGGTTTCAAAGTCAGCGAGGAAGAGTACGCGCAGCTGGAAACGGCGGCGCAGGCCGACGGTCGGACGCTGGGCGAATGGTGCCGCGAGGTGATCTTGCGGGGAGGGTCGGCCAGCAATGCAGCGGCCCACGATCCGGCCCTGGCCGAGATCATCGGAGTGCGCTTGCTGCTGGTGAACGTGTTGGGGCCTGTGGCGGCAGGTGAGAAAGTGACGCCGGAGAAGTTCAACCAAATGCTGGATCAAATCAGCGAAGCCAAGCACCAGCTCGCCGCCAAGTTGCAGCAGCCGGCGAGCGAGAAACCGCAGCGAGAAAAACCCAGCGGCGGCAAGAGGTGATCTCCCATTTTTTCCGCTGGGAGTGTACGGAGCGCGGGAGCCGAGTCAAGGGTCTGCGCTGCGCTCCGATGAACGCGCAAAAACCGCGCGCCCTTGACCCAGCTCCCTCTCCGCTCCTGTGTTGCTTCCAGCTAGGAAAAAATGTGATTGAAAAATGGGCGGGGTGTGTCCCGATCACGACGCCGTAGCAGTCTCAGAGGACTGCAGGAAAGCATCAATCGTGGTCAGCAAGGCCGTCTGCTTCCGACGCGGCAGGCGTTCGATCTGTTCCAGACGGCGCAGCACGCGACGGCTAGGTTTCTTACCGGAGAGTTTCTTGGCCTTCGGATGTAGCAACTCATCCAAGCTGATCCCCAGGGTCAAAGCAAAGCGCACGGCCATCTCGACCGAGAAATAGGCCCGGTCCGTCTCATAGGCAGAAATCAGGACCTGAGTGATCCCGGTCTTCTCCGCCAGTTCCACTTGTGTAAACCCGCGTTGCTTGCGAAGGCGAGCCAGGCGCTGGCCGAGGGTTTCTCCGCCGAAATCCAATGGCGGTTTCTTGCCTGCTCTCTTTCCCATGAGCCGCAGTGTATGCGTATCGTCGAAACTCATTGACACAATACTAACCTGTTTAGTATTTTTGTCACGCAGAAAAAATATCACTTTCCTCTTGACAAGGTTTTTCCAAAAACCATGAAAACGAGGTGAAGGAGGCAAGCCGGATGGCCTACGTTCCCCCCGAGGTGAAGGAGCGGATCAAGCGGGAAGTCTCGATCCAGCGGTTAGCGGAGGCGCGCGGCATCAAACTGCGGCGTGTGGGCCGGAGCCTCATGGGACTGTGCCCTTTCCACAAGGACACCAATCCCAGCCTCAGTATCGATCCGGTGAAGAACGAGTGGCATTGTTTCGGCTGTGAGCGCAAAGGCGACGTGATCGAGTGGGTGAAATGCGCCGAGGGTGTCAGTTTCAAGCACGCGCTGGAGTTGCTGAAACGCGACTATCTTCCGTCTTCCGCCGCCAGCGCCGATCCGCCGCCGAAAATCTCCACTGTGCCGAAGCTGCCGCCGCTGATCGAGCACACGGCGGACGACAAGAAGCTGCTCGAAATCGTGGTGAGCTACTACCACGAGACACTGAAGCAGTCGCCCGAGGCGCAGCAGTACCTCCTCAAGCGCGGTCTGCAATCGGCGGAGATGGTGGAGCAGTTCCGGCTGGGCTTCGCCAACCGCACGCTGGGTTACCGTCTGCCGGACAAAAATCGCGTCGCGGGTGCAGAGCAGCGCGGACAGTTGCAGAAGCTCGGCATCTACCGCGACAGCGGCCACGAGCACTTCGTTGGCTGTGTGGTGATTCCAATCTTCGATCTGAGCAGCCAGGTGATCGAGATGTACGGGCGCAAGATCAACGACAACCTGCGCGCGGGAACCGATTATCACTTGTACCTGCCGGGACCGATGCGCGGCGTGTGGAACGAGCAGGCGCTTGCGGTCTCGAAAGAGATCATCCTGTGCGAGTCGCTGATCGACGCGCTGACCTTCTGGTGCGCGGGCTTTCGCCACGTGACCACGATCTACGGGGTGAACAATTTTACCGACGAGATCAAAGCCGCGTTTCAGAAGTACGGCACGGAGAGAATCTATCTTGCGTATGACCGCGACGAAGCCGGAGAGAACGCGGCCATGAGACACGCGCAAGAACTGATGGCAATGGGCATCGAGTGTTACCGGGTGCAGTTTCCGAAAGGCATGGACGCAAACGAATACGCGCTCAAGGTGCAACCCGCCGCAAAGAGTCTAGGGATCATGCTGAATCGTGCCGTGTGGCTGGGCAAAGGTGAGCGTTCCATAGTGGCCGTGATCGAGCCAGTAGAGATCGAGCCGCTGCCACCACCAGAGCCAGAGCCGCAGATCGAGGAGCAGCATCAACCAATCGCCGAGCCGCCCGCCACACCAGTCATCGAAGAACAATCGGAAGAAATCACCGAAGAAAAAATCAACTTCACAGCGAAAGAAGAAAATGCACTCGCACTGCCACTCGTGCCGCCTGCCGTGGAGCTGGAGAAAGTTTTTTCTTTAGCTGTAGAGCCGGACGCCGGCAGCGAGGAAGAAGCCGCGCCGTATCCACCGACGCCGGCAGCGTCCGAGACCAGGCCGCTGATCGATGCGCCGGTCGAGATCCACGGCGAGGAAGTCATCATCCACCAGGGCGACCGGCGCTATCGTGCGCGCCCCTTGGAAAAGAACCTGAGCGACCAGGCGCTGCGGGTCAATCTGCTGGTGTCGCGGAAGAATGGACGCGGTGAGACCACGTTCCACGTGGACACGTTCGATCTGTGCGCGGCGCGACAGCGCACGGTGTTCATGAAGCAGGCGAGCGAAGAACTGGGCGTGAAGGAAGACGTGATCCGTCACGACCTGGGGCATGTGTTCTTGCAGTTGGAGGCGCTGCGCGACGAGCAAATCAAGAAAACACTGCAACCGGAAGAAAAAGAGACTGGCATGTCGGAGGAAGAACGCGCCGAGGCCCTGCGCCTGTTGCGCGATCCGCGCCTGCTTGACCGCATCCTGGAGGGCTTCGCGCAGTGCGGTGTGGTGGGCGAGGAGACCAACAAGAAAGTCGCGTATCTCGGGACCGTGTCCCGGCTGTTGAAGAAACCGTTGGCCATCGTGATGCAATCGTCCTCCTCCGCGGGCAAGAGTTCGTTGATGGAAGCGGTGCTGGACTTCGTGCCGGAAGATCAGCGGGAAAGCTACACGGCGATGACCGGGCAATCGTTGTTCTACATGGGCGGAAAAAATCTCCAGCACAAAATCCTTGCCATCGCGGAGCAACAAGGCGCGGAACGCGCCGCCTATCCGCTGAAGCTGTTGCAGTCGGAGGGCCGGATCAAGATCGCCTCGACGGGCAAAGACCCGGCGAGCGGCAAACTGGTGACGCACGATTACCAGGTCGAAGGCCCGGTGATGATCTTCCTGACCACCACGGCGCCGGACGTGGACGAGGAGTTGCTGAATCGCTGCATCGTGCTCACGGTGAACGAGGAGAGGGAGCAGACGCGGGCGATTCATCAGAAGCAGCGCGAGGCACAAACGCTCGAAGGCATGTGGGCACAGGAGGAGCGGGAGGCAATCGTCAATCTGCACCGCAACGCACAACGCCTGTTGCGGCCGCTGCGCGTAGTCAATGAACACGTGCGCGAGCAGACGTTTCCCGATGCCATGATCCGCATGCGGCGCGATCACCAGAAGTTCCTGACGCTGGTGCAGGCGATTGCTCTGCTTCATCAGCATCAGCGGGAGATCAAGACCAGCACGCGCAAGGGCAAAACGCGGGAATACATCGAGGCCACGCTGGACGATGTGAAGCTGGCGTTGCAGCTCGTCACCGAAGTGCTGTCGCCATCGTTTGACGAAGTGCAGGCGCAGACGCGGCGCTTGCTCGTGCTGATCGACAAGATGGTGAGCGAAGAATGCGCGCGGCTCGAGATCGAGCGGCTGGACTATCGTTTCACGCGGGCCACGGTGCGGCAGTACACGCGCTGGGGTGACACACAGCTCCGGGTGCATCTGCGACGGCTGGAAGAACTGGAATACCTGATCGTGCGCCACGGCGGGCCAGGGCAAACGTTCGTCTATCAAGTGAACTTCGAGATGGATGCCGAAGGCCGTCCGGTGCTCGCCGGGTTGAGTCAGTTCTATAGCTACGATAAAAACTGCGCGGGGGTAAATGGCGACTACGCGGGGGGTGCGCGGCCCGGTAGCGGGGGGATTGCGGGGGGTGCGCGGGGTGAGGAATCGCCAGCAACGACGCGAGGGAACGGCAATTTTAGGCGAAATCTCGAAAACCGCAGTATAGAGAGCCAGAGAGAAAATCCCGTCGTAGGTCAACTCATCGTAGGGAAACCGAACGGGCACTCTGCCGCGAGCCACGCAGCGAGGAACGAGTGATGGCACGGACGGCGACGGCAAAGAAACGCAAACCCGAAGCCGCACCCGGAACGCCGCTCGCGGCGCGGTTGACGGAGTACGTAACCGCGCTCAAGGTGCGCGACTTCTCCGAGCACACGATCCGCAATCGCGAGTCGCATATCAAGTTCTTCTTAGCGTGGTGCGCCGAGCGCGGGCTGACGGAACCAACCGAGATCACGCGACCCGTGCTCGAACGTTTCCAGCGTCACATGTTTCACTACCGCAAGCGCGACGGCGAGCCGATGAGTTTCCGCAGCCAGCATGTGCGCCTGGTGGCGCTGCGCTGTTGGTTTCGCTGGCTCACGCGGCAGAATCTCATCCTGCACAACCCGGCATCGGAGATCGAACTGCCGCGCCTGGGTCGCCGCCTGCCCAAGCATGTGCTCACCATCTCTGAGGTGGAGCAAGTGTTGCAGCAACCGAATATCTCCGATCCTCTTGGCTTGCGCGACCGTGCGATTTTAGAAGTGCTGTACTCGTGTGGCATCCGCCGCGCGGAAGTGATCCACCTGAAGCTCTACGATCTCGACCGGGAGCGCGGCACGCTGCTCGTCCGCCAGGGCAAGGGCAAGAAAGATCGCTTCGTGCCCATCGGCGAGCGCGCGATCGCGTGGGTGCAAAAATATATCCGCGAGGCGCGACCGCAGCTTGTAACCGAGCCAGACTTAGGCACGCTCTTCCTGTCAGGCGCGGGCGAAGAGATCAGCGCCGATCATCTCACGCTCACAGTTGGTTCCTATGTGCAGAAAGCGAGCCTCAGCAAAACCGGAGCCTGTCATCTGTTTCGCCACACGATGGCGACGGTGATGCTCGAAGGCGGAGCCGATATCCGTTACATCCAGCAGATGCTCGGACACGCCGAACTGTCCACGACCGAGATTTACACGCACGTCTCGATCCGCATGTTGAAACAGGTGCACACAGCCACGCATCCGGCAGCGAAGCTCGACCACGAACACACGCAGTCCACAGTGGAGACCACGGACCAAGCACAGGAGGAACTCTTCGCCGCGCTCGACGCCGAAGCCACCGAGGAGGAAGGCTGACCATATACAAATCTCGTATATCCTGCCGTACGCGAAAATTTACGCGGAGACCTGAACAATCCTCTTGACAGGTTTTTCGAGGACGCCTCGAAAACCGCGCTGTTAGCTGCGTTCCCTCACTCACTGACCCCAGGAAGAACCTGAACAAAAAGAGTAGCTGCAAGCGGTCTCGCGCTGACTTAGAATCAATGCCGGTGCTCACTGTGAGTGCTCGGGCCGTGGCTGTTGGTTGTGGCTCGTTGCTCTTTGAAAACAAAAATCGTGTCTGGGCCGAGGCACAGCTAAAGAAAAAACTCGCGTCAGGGGTTCGAGAGAAAAAATCTAGGCGTGCATCGGGGCTGAGAGCGGGCTAAGTGGAAACTCGCGTTGGAGATAGCGGGAGTGTTGTTCTGGAATCGTGGTGGATGCAGTAGTTGGCGCAAAATACGACACTGCAAACGGCTGAGAAGGCCCTCGACACATTCAACGGCACAGTAGGGCTGCATAGCTCGAATTGCGCTGGAGGCGGCGATTGTCTCAATGCGTTGGGAATGGCGGGCACTGCCGTGGTTGTGGCGCTCGCGTCGGACGGGGGAAGCGAAGCGGGGTTTGTTGAGAAACAGATTGCCACAGCTGGAACGAAAATCGAAAACATCGAAACTAAACTCCTGACAAGTGAAACTCTTCAAGCTGCCGAACGGGAAGTCAATGGCGGAATGAAAGTTCTCAAGGAGACCGGTCAGGCGTTCGACCATGCTGGAAAAGTTGAACAGGCAATTGCTGGCCTCAACAAGCAAGCCTCCCATCTGGAAAGAGTCCTGCAACGGAGTGGTTTGAGCGAGTCGCACGTGCAGACGATTAACGGTCTTATCGAGCGAGCTAGAGGCTTGGCTGCAGTGGGCCTGAGAGCAATCACACCGAAGGACCCGATCTAGGAGTGAATATGGAACCGCAGAAGAACTTGGAGCAGGCTTTGGAGAGTTGGCAGCAGGGTCGGGCGTCGCTAGAGGAGGTCCGAGCATTGGCTGCCGACCTGGGCAACGAACACTATACCCAGGGCATTCCAGGACTGATGAAACTCTTGGATCACGATGATGAGATTGTTCGCTATAACGCGGTCAACTCCCTTGCCTTCGAGTTCCATCACAAGCCGGTTGCCGAGAAGCTATTAGCAATGTTGGCGGGAGATCCCGACGACGACTGCCGACGGGTTGCCGCAGGTGGTCTTGGGGCGCTTTTTCAAAACAGCAGAGACCGCCGGATTCTAGCCGCGCTTGGTCACTCTGCGCTAAATGATCCAGAGGAATACGTTCGTAGCTCTGCGTACAAGTCACTGCAGATTGTTAATGGGGTCTCCCCAGACCAGCACTTAGAGCTTCTGAGGAGCCAAAGCTTATCGGTCGATCCGGCGCGCGTGGAGAGCATCCTGACAGAAATCTCGGGGTGAGTGCCGCCATGCTTTGGCCTCCGCTGTCCCGGTGCCTCGCGGATGCTGCGGGGATGGTTTTAGTCCACCGATGCGGGCCGTGATCCCGGTCGGATAGCTGCCCGATCTGATCCCGATTCCGCCGCTGATTCGCTACCCGGCAGTGTGGCGATTCGGGCAGGGTGAGGGGTGAGTTTTTGGTGCTCCCGGAGTGCGGTGGTGGGGGTGAGGGTTTTTAGCCGTGCTGCGCACGGGGTGTAAGGGAGACACTCCACCCCTGAAAGGGTGCTGCACGGTAACTTTCGG
>PLBD01000150.1 GCA_003135315.1 Acidobacteriaceae bacterium
GAAAAGCGCGAGACCTGGGGCAACCGCTCGGGATGACAGATCAGGTTGAACGGATCCCAGTTTCGTCATATGTCTCGCATGCAGACACTTGTAAATAAAACCGAAGATGGCATCCCGATACTTTGGGATGCCGTCTTCTTCTGTCAACGTCAATGTGTCTAGTGTGTCTAGCGCTGCGGCACTTAGAACTGAGTTGCCGGCAGAACCGGTGTCCCCTCGATCTGTACGGATTGCAGCTGGTTCGGATCAAGTCCCAGCGCCTTCAGAACAGTGGGAGCCACTTGCAAGGTTTGAACAGGCGCATTGACCGCGCTCGTCTGGAAGCTCGGATTCGAAAGCACCATGATCACATTGGTGTCGTCGTGCGAGAAGCCCCCGTGTTCCGCCAGCTTCTTGCTGCTGCCGGTGTATACCACGCCGTAGTTGGGGGTAATGAGGATGTCCGGCGTCCGCGGATCACCTTTGGGAGGAAGTCCGGGAGCGTTGAACATCGTCGTGATTGAAGGTCCGTAGAAGATTTCGCCGAGCCCGGCCTGGGCGGCGTTGGCTTCCAGAATCGACACCGCATTGGATGTCTGGCTGGAGGACGTCAGCCACAGCAACGAAACATCATCTTCCGTGGGGCCGATGCCGTTCGGATTCAGCGGCGACTCAGAGAATGGAAGCAGGTTGGCAATCAGATTCGCTGGCGACTCACCATTGTTGCCGCCAGGTCCCGGAATCGGGAAGAACCGATTGGGATCGACCGGCGACTGACCGTGCTTGGCTGTAATGATAATCAAAGTCGTATCGAGCAGGCCCTGGTTCTGCAACTCGGTCACCCACTCTCCAATGGCCGCATCTACAAACTGGATCTCGGCCAGCAATTCGGCGGTCGGCGTTCCGGCGGCATCCTCATAACCTCCAGAGCCAAAGTTTTTCTCGATCAGTTTCTGGCCCACGCTGACTGCCTGGAAGTTCATGCCGAAAAGCGTCGGTACGGGAGCGTTTCCCTGACCGTTGTGAGTTTTGCCATCGATCTCGTTGAGAATAGCATTGACCTTCAGGGTGTCATAACACTGGATGTTCAGGAAGCTGGCGGTCCAGGCACTCGTCTGCGAGGGGTCCGGAATCGGATTGCAAGCCAGCCCAAGCGGAGTGACAATACCCGGCAATGCGATCACGGTCGAGTTGATCTCAGGCGAGTAGTAGTCATCGATGTTCGTCCCATTGCCTGGGCCGGACACGGCGGAGTAAGAAGGGTGCTTGTCGGACCATGCGGTATAGCCGCCGGCCCCGTGAATAACGCCAAAGATGGTGTTCGTTCTGACAAAGTTCCACGGGTACACCGGCGCGCAGCTCTGTTTGGGATCGCGTTCCAGCCGATCGGCATCAATGGAGTTAATTCCGCCATCGCCCGAGGGAGCGCCGCCGTTGAGCTGGGTCTGATCGATGTCGATGCCCTCGTCAAATTCGGTGGTTGTTCCTGGGGGATTCGATCCGCAGGAACCGCCGGCCAGTCCGTTGCCCGTCGTGACCTTCGGCGGAGCCAGCGAGCGATCATAGGCGACATCGTAGAAAGCACCGACCGAGCGCGGAGAACCGCCCGTCACGAGCGCCATCAGGCCAGGAAAGGAATCGGAGGGTTTCGAGGTGGTAGCGTTCAGGTAGGTGGTGCCCGTAGCACGCAGCCCTGCCAGGTTCGGACAGTAGGGAGCGCCGTTGTTGACCCCGGCGATGCCGTTGGCGCAGTTCACCAGGTCCAACGAGTGCATACCATCGACGCTGACCAGCAATACGCGCTGGATAATGTTGTGCTGGGGTGCAGACTTGGGCTTATTTGCCGCGCTTAGCTGTAGCGGGGCTATCGTAACCGCGACTGCTAAGAACCAGGTTAGTAGAGATTTCACGATTCTTACCTCCAGGTGGGTATTTGCCGCAATCACAGCACTCTATCCGCGCTCAGATAGGAGCGGGTGAATGAGAGGTGAAATGTTTATTACAAGAGGATTGAAGATGAATTACGTTTAGTGAAAAGGCGAGTCCTTCTGCGCAATCTTTGACTGTGCGTATAGTCTGGAAAGCGATGGTGGGGGCAGGACGGTTGTTCCTTGCCTGGTGTCCATTGACTTTGCCGGACTAAGATCGCGTGCGTTTATGGAAGCAATTTGATAGTTATCGCAAACGTGGCACATTTTCCGGAAAGACCCCTTTGTAGGCGCAAGACTATCAGACGACCACGAGGAGATCTACGACGAAGAAGGATAAAGGCAGCCCATGGAGGCTGCCTTTATCTATTCGAGAAACGAAGTTACTCTACTGCGGGGGTGGAATAAACGCCATTCCATGCGCGCTGAGCATGCCGGTCACAACCGGGGTGAGGACGCCAGTTTCAACCTCAAGCCGGCCGACAAAGCCACCAGTGTCGCTCGCCGAATAGGATGAGCCGGGCTGGAGAAATGGCGCAGTGATTTCGTAGACGCTGTTCCCGGGAGTGTCCGCGACAAGCATGAACCCTGCCGAAGCCGTGGGAAATATCGTGTCATCGATAGTGGTCCCTTGCCCATTGGCGCTCAGCAGAACACGATAGACACTCTGGTTTGCGGTACCGGGATTACGCACCATCACCAGTTCGCCATCCCCCTGGCTGTCGAGCACGATATCGCCGCCGGAGTTGTAGGTCATGGAGTCGGGGTCTTGCAGATTCAACGTGACCTGCTGGCCGGTTGGTATATCGATGGCGGTAGCATTTCCCATCAGAATGGGTGTGAGCGTGAAGCCAGTTCCGCTGGTCGTGAATTGCACAATAGCTGGTTCGTTGTTGGGGTTATGTTGCGGGTTGGAACAGCTGAAGTAGACGTTGCCGTTGAGAAAGACGATGTCGTCATAGCCACCGCCATGCTGTCCTGTACCTAGAAAGTAAAACTTCTTGAGGGCCAGGGTCTGGGGATCGAGGATCTGCAAGTTGGCATTGCCATCTTCATTCTGCATCGCCCAAAGATCGCCAGTTACAGGATTGATCTTCAGCCCATCGTTATGGCCGTTAATGTTGACCTGATTGAGAATGTTGCCCTGGTAATCGTACTTGATGATGGTAGATGGAATCGCGTTCTGGCCGCCCGGTCCACCATTGTTACCCCAGCCGATGTAGATGGCAGCGCTATTGAATGTGATGGAGTCAGGGTTGCTGGGCACCGCGGAGCCACTCCCGGTGAACAGGGTGACATTATATGGAGGTTGAGCCTGAACTGCCGGCTTCAACTCTTCTGATGCTCGCCCGCTGCGCTGCGCGGACACAAAAGGGGCAACCACAAGCAACAATAGTGAAATTGTGGAGAAAAAACGAATGCAAGGTGATCGGTGACTGGTGGAAAACTTAGATTTCATAGTGCCCTCCTCAACGAATTCCCGATTTAACGAGGGTAGACGCGTAGATGCACGCTATGGTTAATGCAGCATGAAAAAGGCAGGTGAAAAGACTGGCTGCGGCGGGGGTGCCGGCCCTTCGGCGCGATTTTACACTTAGAGTGCCCCGCGCTTCTCGTCATCCCTTGGCGAGAGGGTGGGCACAGCGAACAGTTGTGCCGTCCCCGGGGGACTCGAGATTCTTAATGACGCTTACCCAGCGCTGAAGCGCTGGGCTATGATGTTTCGCGCCTGGGGCGCTCGGGTGTTCGTTCTACACACACCGATTCAAATCGGAAGTCTTAACCGCAGGCTCTTCGACTCGTCCGCTGCGGCGGACTCGCTCAGGATGACACGACGAGGAAGAGAAGATGACAGATTGGAATACAGGGCGCTAGCCAGAACCTCGGGCTGCACTTTACACTGCTGGCGTCGTCTGGCAGAGTGAATAGTGGAAACTCAATCGATCGTCGTCCTCGACTTCGGCGCGCAATACTCGCAGCTCATCGCGCGCCGCATCCGCGAACAGAACGTCTTCTCCGTGGTACTGCCCTGCACCGCTTCCCTTGACGAGATCAAGAGCTACTCGCCGGCGGGCATTGTGCTGTCGGGAGGCCCATCGTCTGTGTATGACGCCGACGCGCCGCCCGCCGACGAGCGCGTGCTGCACCTGGGCTTGCCGGTTCTGGGCATCTGCTACGGGCTGCAATTCATGGTGTACAAGCTGGGCGGCAAAGTGCGCGCCGCCGACAAGCGCGAGTACGGGCACGCGCAGGTGGAGTTGCTGAACGCCGCGTCGCTGCTGTTTACGGGACTGCGCGGGCCGCTAACGGTGTGGATGTCGCACGGCGACGAGGCGATGGAGCTGCCGCCGGGCTTCGAGCTGATTGGCAAGACGTCGAATGCGGTCGCGGCGATACAGAATGCGGCGCAGAAGTTCTACGCGGTGCAGTTCCATCCGGAAGTACATCACACGCCGCAGGGCACGGAGATCCTGCGCAACTTCGTCTTCGATGTCTGCGGCGCCAAGCCGAACTGGACCCCGCAGAGCTTCATCGACGAGACCATCGCCACCGTTCGCCAGACTGTGGGCAAAGGCCGCGTGATCTGCGGACTGTCGGGAGGAGTGGATTCGTCCGTCGCGGCGGAGCTGGTGCATCGCGCGGTGGGCGATCAGCTGACGTGCATCTTCGTCAACAACGGAGTGCTGCGGAAAAACGAATTCCTCAGTGTGCAGAAGAATCTGCGCGACAAGCTCGGCCTCAACATCGATGCGGTCGATGCGACGGAGCGATTCCTCAGCAAATTGGCGGGCGTCAGCGATCCCGAGAAGAAGCGCAAGATCATCGGCAACGAATTCATCGCGGTGTTCGAGGAAGAGGCGCACCGCATCGAGCAGATGCACGGCAAAGTGGAGTGGCTGGTGCAGGGCACGCTGTATCCCGACGTGATCGAGTCGCGGTCAGTGAGGGGGCCGTCGCAGACCATCAAGAGCCATCACAACGTTGGCGGGCTGCCGGAGAAGATGAAGCTCAAGCTGATCGAGCCGCTGAAAGATTTGTTCAAGGACGAAGTGCGGAAGATCGGGCGCGATCTCGGAATGCCGGAAGATATCCTGCAACGGCAGCCGTTTCCGGGGCCGGGATTGGCGGTGCGCATTCTGGGCGACGTGACGCCGGAGCGCATCGCGCTGCTGCAGGAGGCCGACGACATCGTGGTCACGGAGATCAAGCGCGCCGGACTCTACAACAAAGTGTGGCAGTCGTTCGCGGTGCTGCTCCCCGTGATGTCGGTGGGCGTGATGGGCGATATGCGAACCTATGCCTATACCTGCGCCGTTAGGGCGGTGCACTCCGAAGACGGCATGACAGCGGACTGGACGCCGCTGCCTTACGAGCTGCTGAAGCGGATGTCGAATCGCATTGTGAATGAAGTGCGCGGCATTAACCGCGTGGTCTACGACGTGACGTCGAAGCCGCCGGGNNTGCACTCCGAAGACGGCATGACCGCCGATTGGGTCCCGCTGCCGCACGAAGTGTTGAAGACCATCTCCAGCCGCATTGTGAACGAAGTGAAGGGCATCAATCGCGTCGTCTACGACGTCACTTCGAAGCCTCCGGGCACGATCGAGTGGGAGTGACAGCAGCGCCGACTCCCCACCCCAACTCCGATCTCCGCCTCTACACCGTCCGAATTGCGGATCCGTCGCGCTTTTCTCAATGTTCCACGTGGAACAATTTTTACCGCATGTAAGCCATTTGATAACAATAGCTCACAGCACACCACTTTAGTTTAGTAACCAGCCCTCAGTCGAAGTAACCTCCCAACGGCCACCCCAGACTCCCCACAATCCCTTCATTGGCTGATTTGTATTGACTGTCAATTAACTTGACTATCTATCAACCTTGGCATTACTCTCCCCGCCATGAACACTCCTGGCGCCTTCTTCGAATACATTCCCCTGCCCGTCCTGCTCCGTCACGCGCGCAACACCTACGGCTCCGCCATGCGCCGCGCGCTGGACGATGCCGGATACGACGACATCCCCGGCAACGGTTTGTACATCATCGGCGGCCTGGCGCTCGGCGGCCCCGACATTCCTCTCGGCCAGCTTATCCGCGAGATGCGCCTCTCCAAGCAGGCGGCGGGCCAGCTGGTCGACACGCTGGTCACGCGCGGCTATCTGGAGCGCGCCATGGACAAGGACGACCGCCGCAAGCTGACCATCGCTCTCACCGAGCGGGGCCGGGCCGCGGCGGCCACGCAGGCTGCGGCGCGCGAAAAGGTCGACGCCGAACTCCTCGCCAGCGTGGGCCAGGACGATCTGAGCCGCACGCGCCGGACCCTCGCCGTGCTCTGCGACATCGGCCACCAGACAGAGCGCGCTCCCGATGACGAGCCCTAGCTGCTCTTAGCTACTAGCTCTTAGCTATTAGGGAGACTCTGATTAAGTCGGGTTTTGAAGGGGACGGCCTTCAGTGTCTGAGTGAAAACTAAGTTTGATCACCGCCGGTGGCGTACTACACACGAAAAAAGAACCCCGAAGGNNGGACTTCCCTGGCTCTTAGCTTCTAGCTTCCTCCATTTCAACATTGTCATCCCGACCGAGGGCCTCAGCCCGAGCGGAGGGCCCTGCTGTTCCGCCTGACCGGGCAACTCTCGACACACAGCAATTCACGAATCGTCCGAAGCGCACCGGGACGGGGTAGCTGAAGGATCCAGCCCGCCAGGGCGGAACAACAATAACCCAGGACGTAAGTCCTGGGTTAGTTGGTTCTATGAATCCCGAGCAGCGTGCCGACCCGCAGTCCTACTGCGGCGGATCCGACAGCCGGCCCAGGAAGAGAATCGAATTCGACGGTTTGTGGAGGACCATGTACAGGAAGGGATGATCGGCGCGGAAGATGGGCGGCTCCTCGCCGTCGAGCATCACCCCAGGTTTGGCGACGGCAAGGGTCGCCCCTGTTGCTTCGGTACCCTTTTCGTTCACATCGATTACGGCCTCGTGCACTACTGCCGAAATGAACAAGTATTTCTTGCCAGTCATCCCGGAGAAGTCGGCGTTGCGGTTGAACGCATCCCGAATGCCCATCTTCGACAGCGTCCGCGGTAACAATATCCGCTCGTCCAGCTTGAACTTGGGAAGCGATACCACAACCTCGGTGGTCTTCATTTGAGCACGGACCTGCTGCAACTTGTCCCAGCTAAACCCCGCCCAGGGATCGGGTGCACCGGCGCGGGGCAGCAGGACCAGCATGGAAAGCTCGTTGCCCTCGTATGGCAACTCCAACGCCTGAAGATCGCCGACTTGCGCATAGCGAAAGAACTCCCGCTGGTGCATCATCGGGACTTGCTTCTTCGTTCCATCGCCGGCAGTAAACGCCTCTGGATTGGTCCAGCTTTCGGTGAAGGGCGCGGTCCACACGCCCTTGAAGTACACCGCGTTGGTCAGCACCAGGCGCGTGCGCTTATCGATATCGCCGGGATGCAGCAGTTGCGGAATCTTGTCGGCCGTCTTTTCTGCTACTCAATGATTGATGGTCGCAAGACTTTCCGGCGTCTTGGCGAAATCCAGCGTATCGAAATCGCCGGAATAATACGTATGCATCAGGGAAACGAATTCAGGCTGGAAATGCTCGCCCTCTTGCCCCCACAGCGCGTTGGCTATTTTGAGCTGATAGGCCGCGTCCGCAGGTTGGCTCATGGATGCCATCAGGGACTGGAAACCGCTGGCCACGTCCTGTTGCGAGCCCGTGAGATGCAGCACCTGGGCCATCTGTTTGCGAGTTTGGCCTTCGCTGCCCGCGTACGTCATGGCCAGTGCCATCGATATGCTGACCGGGGAAAAGAAGACGTTCGCGTCTTTCTGCGCGGATGCGACGTTCTTGAACAGATCGAATGCGAACTGGTTGTTCCCGGATGAGACGGAGGAAGCCGCCTTGGCAGTCTGGGTGTTCGCGGCTTCCTGCGAAAATGCAGACCGGGTGTTCCCAAGCATCGTCATCCCACATACCGCCAGGATGAGTGCCGGCAACACCCGTTTCGAATGAGGAGCGTTATTCGGAATTTCCTTTTGCCTCGAAAATGGCACCATACTACACCCGTCTCGCCCGTTCGCATCAACGGCGTGCGCGTCCCCATCAGCTCAGGACTTCCCGCGAGAGAGCAGCCTTCTAAGTTCCCGCGATGCCCTTGTTCTGAAGTACCCGGACAACCACGCGACGGTTCTCCGCCTGTCCTTCAGCCGTCTTGTCGCTGCCAACCTGATGGCTTTCGCCCATTGCACCTGGAGCCAGCATTCTGGTCATAGGAACATGGCCCTGCTGAATCAAGATATTGGTCACATTGTCGGCGCGGTCGTCGCTGAGCTTCTGATTCAACGAAGCACTGCCGACCGAGGAGGCGTAGCCTTTCACCTGGATCACGTAGCCGTTGATGCTTTCCGCTTTCTTCACCAGTTCCAGCAGTTGGGGAATGTACTTGGGATCGACTTTGACTTTGCCGTTGGCGAAGTAAACCGTCACTTCGTCGAGGATGTTGTAATCGTCCAACTGGCCGAAGCGCTTGTTGGCGGCTTCAATGGCCGCTTTATTGGCGTCAATCTTCTCTTGCGCCGCCTTCATCTGCTGCTGCTGTTCCTGCATCTCCTGCTGTTGCCGCGCCAGCGCGGCCTTCTGCGCTGCCAGTTCCTCCTGGCTCTGCTGTATCTGCTCCTTCGCCGGTTGCAGTCCGGCCTGTATCATCTGCGCGTCCTCCAGATCGTTGCCTTTGAACGCAACCGACTTGGCAACCAGTTGGTTTTGGGGGTTGTAGGATCCCTCTACCTTGACCTGGAGACCCGGTATGAGCGCGGCCATCGACATCTGCTTGCGCCGCGCCTTGAAGGCGCCCTGTATCTGGGCCACTTGCGTAGAGTCGGTGAGAACCACCACCACACTCGACGAATCCGCAGTCCGTATCGTCATGGTGTCACCGCTTCGTCCAGTTATCAGTCCCTCTGCTTTGGCGGACTGAGCGGCAGCGGTGCCGCCAAGCGATAGAAGTATTGCCAGTGAAACGGTGTAAACCACTGCTACCCACATGCTTCTCTTCACGATTTTTCTCCTTGCGTGCAAATGCGATTTAACTCAACGCCCTGGTCCGCCGCCGTGGAGGCAATGGAAAGTGGAAAGCGCAGTTGGCTTCCCAGGCACAGTCTTTTTCACGGCCCGGCCTGGGATGTAATGATAGATGGGTATTGATGGGCTTGCCGCAGATAGCTGCACGGCTACCTTGGGCACACCTCGCTGAGCTCTTTCCCTGTACCTTACAGCCAAACACACGAGTCTCACCCGCAACAAGCACAGGGGTCACGTATGCCTGTGACACAGCAATTGATATGTCCGCTGACGGAGTGCGAGTGCCCCATGCTTCTCTCCCGCTATTGGCGAGAGGGTGAGCTCATCGCCGGTAGGTCTTCTCGGAGCGAATGAGAATGGCGGAAATCGCTACGGCGCTGGTCTTGTGGTCCGCCGTGAAAAAGATTCGATACTGCCCCACCCGCTTGCGGTAACGTCCTTTCCACTCCGGACCTTGTAGTGCTCTCACATCTCCGGCAAACGAGTTCTCTTCCATCTCGTTGATGGCATGTTCAATGCGCGCTTGCCGGTCGCGGGGGAGTCGTTTCAGGTCCTTCTCCGCGGCCGCTGAAAGCTCAATGGCCCAGGTCATGCTTTATCGTCCGCCACGGTTTTGAGCGGCCGGCTTTCAGTTGGGCCTCGCCCTGGCGCACTTTTGCCGCCTCGCTCTTGGTCAGGACCTCGCTCACATCCACCAGCCGCTTGGGTTGTATGGCGAGCCGCCCGCGCTCAACCGTCATTTCCAGAAAATCGCCCTCCCGAAGCTGTAGCGCATCGAATACCGCCTTGGGAATTACCACCTGGCGTCGCTGGCCGATACGGCTGACGGCAGACGCTGCCTCTGAATTTCTGATCGACATACTTTCAGCATAGCGGATAAGCTGCGCCTGTCAAGTTCCTGACCGCCTGCGGCAACCCCTTGTCGGGCCTCACTCATTCGCGGGTTTCGAATGAGTGAGGGTCGTGAAAGCTCTTCACTTCCCGCCCCATCACATGGCCTCTGTGATATGTCTCATACCTGAAAACGCTGCTCTGTGATACACAAGTATGTAAGCCAGCCGGCCGCAGAGCCGGCACGAGCCAACTATGAGCCATTCCCTTGCGCGGAGCGCTGGCTCCGCTTCTTCGCCTGACTCACTTCATCAACGTCGTCTACCTCCGTTCCGATCGGGCACCCTGGAGGCGGCATGTTAAGGTCGCTCTTCATCGGGCTCTCTGAGAACAAATCCTTGCGCAGCTTCGCGGAAAACTCGCCGCTGGGACTTCGTTTCTCGCAGCGCTTCGTCGCCGGCATGGAAGTCAGCGACGCGATCCGCGCCACGCAGGTGGTCAACGAGTGGGGCGCGGGCGTCAGCATCGACAACCTGGGCGAGAACGTCACCAACGCCGACGAGGCCAGGCAAAGCGCCGAGCTCTACCACCACATGCTCGACGAAATCCATGAGCGCAAGCTCAACGCCAACATCAGCCTCAAGCTCACCCACATGGGCCTCGACGTGAGCGAGGAGCTGGCTTTTGGCCTGGTCACCGAACTGGTCGACCATGCCGTGCGCATCAACAACTTCGTCCGCGTCGACATGGAGGGCTCGCCCTACACCCAGCGCACCCTCGACTTCGTGCGCGGCCTGCATCGCCTGCCCGGACACGCCGGCCGCGTCGGCACCGTCATCCAGTCCTACCTGTACCGCAGCGA
>PLBD01000393.1 GCA_003135315.1 Acidobacteriaceae bacterium
TCGGTGGTGCCGCCGCCGATATCGACCACCATGTTGCCGCTGGGCTCGGTGATAGGCAAGCCCGCGCCGATCGCGGCCACCATTGCCTGCTCCACTAAGTGAACTTCGCTGGCCTTGGCGCGATACGCCGAGTCCATGACCGCGCGCTTTTCCACCTGGGTGATCTCCGAAGGCACGCCGATGACGATGCGCGGATGCACCAGCANNTCTGGATGAAGTAGTTCAGCATTTTTTCGGTGACTTTGAAGTCGGCGATGACGCCGTCCTTCATCGGCTTGATGGCGACGATGTTGCCCGGCGTGCGGCCAAGCATCTCCTTCGCCTCTTTGCCCACGGCCTCGACTTCACCGGTGTTCTTGTTGATGGCAACGATGGAGGGCTCGTTGACCACGATGCCCTTGCCGCGCGCGTAGACCAGAGTGTTCGCGGTTCCCAGGTCGATGGCGAGATCGCTGGAGAACACACTGAACAACGAGCGCATGTTCCCGAAGCGCGATGAACTGCTGCTATAAAAGCCGTTAGATGACATTCCGTGCTGGTTCTTTCTAGTTTGAAGCGATACTTACAGTTTATGCTACAAACCGCACAATCGCACTCAATCGAATGCCTTACTCGGGCAGATTCGAGGGTTGTGTTGCGAGGGAAACGCCGGCCGGGATTCCGGTCGGCGCGCTGATCGTGCTGGATGCCGAGCTCGCACACTATCCGCCAGCCCGTAAAGTTCAGAGTAACACTGGACCAGTACCGTAGGGAACGTGCATTAAGAGGCAGGCCGCATTCCCATCTCTTTAGCTACGGCACCAAAGGGCCGCTCATCTCAATCAAAAGTTTTACAAATCGAAACCACCATTGCGCATATACTCTTAAATTATTCGGGTGAATCCTTTCCCCGTGGGGTGAACTGTGCGAGATCAAGCCAGATTGACCGTCCTGCTGCTCATTGGATTTGCAATGCTGTGCTGTGGCGCAGCCACAGCCGGCGATTCCAGCTCCGCAACGCCAGCGCCAGCTACGCCGGCGAAGCAAGGTCTGCCGATTCCGTATCCCACCGACGTGCTTACCTACCACTACAACGTCTTCCGTCAGGGAGCGACCATTCAGGAAACCACTCTGACGCCCAGCAATGTCAATTTCAACACGTTCGGCAAAATCAATTTCTTCGCCGTGGACGGCAAGGTCGACGCCCAGCCCCTGTTCGTCAACAAACAATTCATCAACGGAAGTTTGAATGACACTGTATATGTCGTCACCGAGAACGACAGCGTTTACGCCTTCAGCGCCAACAACGGCAGGCAATTCTGGAAGGTCTCCGCGCTCGGCCAGGGAGAAACCCCCAGCGACGATCATGGCTGCGGACAGATTTCACCGCAAATCGGCATCACCGACACGCCCGTGATCGACAAAGGGAACGGGCCCAATGGAGCGATTTACTTTGTAGCTATGACCAAGGATTCTTCCAGCAACTACCACCAGCGGCTGCATGCGCTGGACCTGAGGACCGGCGCGGAATTGTTCGGTGGTCCGACGGAGATCAGCGCTATGTATCCGGGCACGGGTGATGGCAGCCAGAACGGTGAGGTCATCTTCGCTCCAGGGCAATTTGCCGAGCGCGCTGGGATTCTGGAATACGGCAGCACGCTTTACATCTCCTTCACATCGCATTGCGACTCCCGTCCCTACACTGGATGGATCATGGCCTACAACTCGCGCACCCTGGCGCAAAGCACGGTGATCGACGTCACGCCCAACGGCCATGAAGGCGCCATCTGGATGGCCGGCGAGGGACTGGCCGCCGACTCTGCGGGGAACATCTACTTCCTCGACGGCAACGGCACCTTCGATACCACCCTCAACTCGCAAGGCTTTCCCAGCAGCGGCGACTACGGCAACGCCTTCATGAAGCTTTCCAACTCCACTGGCACACTCACCGTGGTCGACTACTTCAACATGTACGACACCGTACAGGAATCGGATAGCGACGAGGACCTCGGCTCCGGAGGAGCCATCGTCTTGCCCGACCTGATGGACAACAACGGTGGAGTGCATCATCTCGCCGTGGGCGCCGGCAAAGATAGCAACATCTATGTCGTCAATCGCGACAACATGGGAAAGTTCAATCCCAATAATGACAGCGCTATCTACCAGGAAATCGACGGCGCGCTGCCGGGCGGCGTCTGGGCAAGTCCGGCATACTTCAATAACACGGTGTATTACGGTGACACGGGCGAGACCCTGAAGGCCTTTCCCATCTCCAACGCGATGCTCGCCACCACGCCCAGTTCGCAATCCGGGAACCTGTTTATTTATCCCGGGACGACGCCCACCGTCTCGGCCAATCAAACCTCCAACGGCATCGTCTGGGCTGTGGCCAACACCGACCCTGCCATTTTGTACGCTTACGACGCCACCAACCTGGCGAACCAGCTGTACAACAGCAATCAGGCCGGAACGCGCGATCAGTTCGGTCCGGGCAACAAGTTCATCACGCCGATGATCGCCAACGGCAAAGTCTTCGTGGGAACGCAAACCGGAGTCGCGGTGTTTGGCTTGTTGCAGTAGAGCCGGCTTTCACGGGAGCCTGCCCTGAGGGCTGGCTCCTGGTCCTTTTCTTCAAGAAATGTGAGCGATTTTGCTTCGCAGGCGAAATTTTATTCGGCAAGGTGCGCCCGCACTTGCATGAAAGCCAACCTCACTTGTTATAATCACTCGCTTGGGTGATGCACGTCACGTCGAGCTGTGGCAGCTGTCGCCTTACCCGCACGAAGCTGGTTCCGAAGGGGGGAGTCGGAACCTGAACCTGCAGAGTGGAAAGCTTCACATAAATGGCTCAGATCTTCCATCGTAGTGCGAATTCACTTGCGCGGCTCTCGATCATTGGGGTAGTGGTGATCGTGTCGGTGTTGCTGTGGGCGGCCCTGGAGATGCAGCGATCGCCTTATGCCACCTATCAGGACGTGGCCCAGGCGCAACCCGTCCCTTTCAGCCACCAGCATCACGTCGCTGGCGATGGCATTGATTGCCGCTATTGTCATACTTCGGTCGAAAATTCCAGCTTCGCCGGCATTCCTCCCACCAAGACCTGCATGAACTGTCACAGCCGGATCTGGACCAACGCCCCTATGCTGGAGCCGGTGCGCGAAAGCTTTCGCTCCGGAAAGTCTCTGATGTGGACGCGCGTGAACTATCTGCCGGACTTCGTTTACTTCGACCACAGTATTCACGTGAATAAGGGTGTGGGTTGCGCCAGTTGCCATGGGCCGGTGGACAAAATGCCGCTGACCTACGAAGCCAACTCACTGCAGATGGAGTGGTGCCTGGAATGTCATCGCGCGCCGGAAAAATTCCTGCGGCCCCGCGATCAGGTGTTCAACATGGCTTACCAGCAGCCCAGCTCCGACAATAAGGTGAAATTCGAAGGCGCCGAATATACCGACCAGCTTGCCTTGGGCAACGAGTTGAAACACCGCTACAACATTCGCACGGTTGAGGACATTACTAGTTGCAGTACGTGCCATCGCTAAGGCGTGTGGCTAGGTTTCAGGTTTCGAGTTTCGAGTTTCAAGAAGGCGGCTGACAACAACTCGAAACTGGAAACTCGAAACTGGAAACTCAAGAGGAATGGAAAAAGAGAGCCTGGTAAAAATCGAGGCAGTCTGTCCCGGCAAGATGGAACTCGCTGTGGTGCAGGAAAAGCTTTCGCGCGCCAAGAGCGGGCCGCAGTACTGGCGCAGCCTGGAAGAGCTGGCGCAAAGCGATGGCTTCTTCGAAATGCTGCACCGCGAGTTTCCCCGCCAGGCGTCGGTCTGGCCCGAGGGCACGTCGCGCCGCGACTTCCTGAAGCTGATGAGTGCCTCCATGGCGCTGGCCGGTCTCTCCGCCTGCGTCAAGATGCCGTTGGAGCCCATCGTCCCCTACGTCCGGCAGCCCAACGAAGTCATATTAGGCAAGCCTTTATTTTTCGCCAGCGCCATGCCCTTCGGCGCCTATGGGTCGCCGGTGCTGGTGGAGAGCCACGAAGGCCGTCCCACCAAGATCGAGGGCAATCCGGAACATCCCGCGGGATTAGGCGCCAGCGATGTCTTTTCGCAGGCTTCCATCCTCGACATGTACGACCCCGACCGCTCGCAGACCATCACGTACGTCGGCGAGTTGAGGACGTGGAGCGACTACGTCGTCGCGTTGAAAGGCGCATTGAATACGCAGAAAGCCTTGCAGGGAGCCGGCCTGCGCATTCTTAGCTCTCCCACCAGTTCGCCCGCCATGGGTTCGCTGATGGAGCAGGTGCAGGCGGCGTTTCCGCAATCCAAGTGGGTGCAGTGGGAGCCAGTGAACCGCGACAACGTGCGCGCCGGATCGCAGTTGGCCTTCGGGCAGTACGTGGAAACGCGCTACAACCTGGACAAGGCCGACATCATTCTCTCGCTCGATGGCGACTTCATCTCCAGCGGCTTTCCGGGCTTTCTGTACTACGCTCGTCAGTTCGCGGCGCGCCGCAATCCCGACCTCAAGCAGAAGATGTCGCGCTTCTACTCCATCCAGAGCACGCCGACCAATACCAGCGGCAAGGCCGATCATCGTTTGCCGGTGCGGGCTTCGGAAGTGGAGCAAGTAGCGCGTGCCATCGCTGCCGGGCTGGGCGCCGGCGGTGGTGGAAGCGTTCCGCCGCAATATCAGAAGTTCGTCGCTGCGGTTGTGAAGGACCTTCAAGCACACAAAGGCGCAGCCGTCGTGATTCCGGGCGACAACCAGCCGCCGGCGGTGCATGCCCTGGCGCACGCGATGAATGCCGCGCTGGGCGCCAGCGGCAACACCGTCATCTATACCGAGTCAGTACAAGTTAAACCCCAGGACCAGACCGCAGCGTTGAAGGATCTGGTCGGCGAGATGAACGCCGGCAAAGTTGATCTATTACTTATCGTGGGCGCGAATCCGGTTTACGACGCGCCTGCCGACTTCGGCTTCGCCGATGCGATGGACAAGGTCCCGCTCCGCGTGCAGCACGGCCTGTACCAGGACGAAACCTACGATCACGTTCATTGGCACATCAACGGCACCCACTATCTGGAGCAGTGGGGCGACACCCGCGCCTTCGATGGCACGGCTTCCATCGTTCAGCCGCTGATCGCGCCCCTTTACAACGGCAAGAGCGCGTACGAGTTCCTCTTCGCGCTGGTCGGGTCTTCAGAAACCGGGGGCTACGAGATCGTCCGCAAGTACTGGCAGGGCCAGATCAAGGGCGACTTCGATGCGGCATGGCGCAAGGCCCTGAACGACGGCTACATCGCCGATACGGCGTTCCCGGCGAAGGCAGTCTCGTCCAAGGGCGGCAATGTTCCTGCGGGCAACCGCATTAGCCCGGACGTCATGGAAGTGATCTTCCGCCGCGATCCGCTGATCTACGACGGCAGCAAGGCCAACAACGGCTGGCTGCAGGAAACGCCCAAGCCAATCACCAATCTCTGCTGGGACAATGCCGTCCTCATCAGTCCGAACCAGGCGAAGAAGTCGGGACTGGTCACCGGCGACATCGTGGAGATCGACGTCAATGGCCGCAAGGTCAAGGGCCCAATCTGGCCGCAGCCGGGACATCCCGACAATTCCATCACCGTCTTTCTCGGTTATGGGCGAACCAAGGCTGGGCGCGTCGGCACGGACGTAGGTTTCAGTGCCTACAAACTGCGCAGCAGCGACGCTCCGTGGTATGCCGAGACGAAGATCAGCAAAGTCGGGGAGGGATTCGGCTTTGCCCATCCGCAGGGTTTCCAGTACATCGACTTTTCCGATCTGCCCGGCGGGGCCTCGGACGACCTTTACGGACGTCACGTCATCCGCAAAGCCACGTTGCAGGATTTCATCAAGAATCCCGACTTCGCGCACGAAGGCGCCGAGTCCGTTCCGCCGGAGATGACGATGTATCCCGCTTATCAGTACACCGAACTGAAGTGGGGCATGACCATCGACATGAACTCCTGCATCGGTTGCAAGACTTGCATCGTGGCATGTCAGGCGGAGAACAACATTCCGGTGGTCGGCAAGGAGCAGACGATGCGCGGCCGCCAGATGCAGTGGTTGCGCGTCGACGTGTACTACGAGGGCGGCACCGAGAATCCCGGCATGTATTACCAGCCGGTTCCGTGCCAGCAGTGCGAGGACGCGCCCTGCGAAATCGTCTGCCCGGTCGGCGCCACGGTGCACAGCACCGAGGGCCTCAACGACATGGTCTATAACCGCTGCGTCGGCACGCGCTACTGTTCCAACAACTGTCCCTATAAGGTGCGCCGCTTCAACTTCCTGCTGTGGCAGGACTGGACCACCCCGCAGTACAAGATGATGCGCAACCCCGAGGTCAGTATCCGCAGCCGCGGCGTGATGGAAAAATGCACGTACTGCGTCCAGCGCATTGCGCACGGCCGTATCACCGCGGAGAAGGAAAACCGCAAAGTGCGCGACGGCGAAGTCATTACCGCGTGTCAGCAAGCGTGCCCGGCCGGGGCGATTGTCTTCGGCGATCTCAACGATCCCAACAGCCGGGTTTCAAAGATCAAGGCGCAGCAGCGCAACTACAACCTGCTGGAAGATCTGAATACTCGTCCACGCACCTCGTATATGGCGATCGTGCAGAACCCGAATCCTGAACTTGAAACATCGGAGCCCAGTTAGCGATGAGGGAAGGACCAGAGGAAAAAACGATTCTCCAGGACATGCCGTGGCCGGATGAGCCACCGGTGATGATGCCGGGACAGACGTACGGCACCGTCACCGACACCATTGCCGATGCGGTCCTCAAACGTCCCATTGGCGTGGGCTGGCTCAGCGGCCTCTTCATTGCAGGCATGCTGGTGATGGTGCTGCTGGTCGCGGTGACCTACTTGTTCATCCGCGGCGTGGGCATCTGGGGCATCGAGATTCCGGTGGCCTGGGGCTTCGCCATCATCAACTTCGTGTGGTGGATCGGTATCGGTCACGCCGGCACGCTCATTTCCGCAATCCTGCTGCTGCTGAAGCAGACCTGGCGCAACTCCATCAACCGCTTCGCCGAAGCCATGACGCTGTTCGCCGTGGCCTGCGCCGGAATGTTTCCCCTGCTGCACATGGGCCGTCCCTGGCTGGCTTACTGGATGTTTCCGTATCCGAGCAGCATGGGCGTGTGGCCGCAATTCCGCAGTCCGCTGGTGTGGGACGTCTTCGCGGTCTCGACCTATGCCACCATCTCGGCTGTGTTCTGGTACGTCGGACTGGTGCCCGATTTCGCCACCATGCGCGAGAAGGCGCAGCATCCGCTGACCAGGAAGCTGTACGGAATGTTCGCCATGGGATGGCGGGGCTCGGCAAGGCATTGGAAGCGCTACGAGTCGCTGTACCTGCTGCTGGCGGGATTGGCCACGCCGCTGGTGCTCTCGGTGCACACCGTCGTCAGCTTCGATTTCGCCGTGGCCATCGTGCCTGGCTGGCACACCACTATCTTCCCGCCTTATTTCGTAGCGGGCGCTATTTATTCCGGATTCGCGATGGTGCTGGTGCTGGCCATTCCTATCCGCAAGTACTACCACCTGGAAGCGCTGATCACCATGCGCCACCTGCAAAACTCGGCGAAGGTGATGCTGGCGACCGGGCTGATCGTAGGCTACGGCTACTTCTTCGAGACATTCATCGGAATGTACAGCGGCTCGACCTACGAGCGCTTCATGCTGCAAAACCGGTGGTTCGGGCAATACGCCCCGCTGTACTGGGCGCTGATTCTGTGCAATATCCTGATACCGCAGATCTTGTGGTTTCCCAAGATGCGCTCGAACACCGTCGTTCTCTTCCTGGTTTCGCTCGATGTCCTGATCGGAATGTGGCTGGAGCGTTTCGTCATCGTCGTCACCAGCCTGAGCCGGGATTACCTGCCGTCGTCTTGGGGACACTACGCGCCAACTCGTTGGGACTGGGCGATATTCCTGGGCACCATAGGGTTCTTCAGCGCCGCCATGTTCCTGTTCATTCGCATTATGCCGGCGATCTCCATCTTTGAGATGCGGCAACTGCTGCCGGAAGCGGAGGTGAAGGCCGAATGAAAAAGCCTCTGACAACCGCAATTTACGGCCTGATGGCCGAATTCGATAACTCGACCGACCTGGTGGTGGCAACCAAAGCGGCCTATGCCGCCGGTTACCGCAAGATGGATGCCTACAGCCCGTTTCCGATTGAAGAAGCCAGCGAGGCTCTGGGATTTCACAAGACGCGGGTCCCGCTGATTGTGCTGGTCGGCGGCCTGCTCGGAGGATCGGGCGCTTACCTTTTGCAGTACTGGATTAACTGCATTGCGTATCCGTTGAACGTGGGCGGAAGGCCGTGGCATTCGTGGCCGGCGTTTATCGTGCCCACATTTGAGATGACGGTGTTGTTCGGCGGCCTGTCGGGAGTGATTGGCATGTTTGCGCTCAACGGCCTGCCCATGCCGCACCATCCGTTGTTTAACGTGGACCGTTTTTCCGCGGTCACCCGCGATCGCTTCTTCCTTTGCGTGGAGGCGGACGATCCGCAGTTTGACCTGGTGGGAACGTACCAGTTTATGGAGAGCCTGCAGCCGTTATCGATTTCGGAGGTGCCGCATTAACCGGCCAGGACAGTTCAGGATTGCGGCGCGTCATTCGTTAGACCTCGTTTGTCAGCGGCGAACGCTGCGCAGGTTGCCGGCTTGTCTGCTGGCCGCGGTGACCTTGCTGTTGCTGGCGGGCTGCCGGCAGGACATGCAGGTCCAGCCCTATCAGCGTCCGCTGGTGGAGAGCGATTTCTACGCCGACCGTCGCTCCGCGCGTCCCATTCTTTCCGGCACCGTGGCCCGCGGACATCTGGAGGCCGATGCCTATTTCTACACCGGCAGGATCGGCGGCAACGACGGCGACTATTTGCCGTTCCCCGTTACCGCGGAGGTGATGGCGCGGGGACAACAGCGCTACAACATCTACTGCGCTCCCTGTCATTCCGAAGTAGGCGATGGCTACGGGATGATCGTGCAGCGCGGCTTCAAGCGTCCGCCGTCCTATCACATCGACCGCCTGCGGAAGGCGCCGATCGGATATTTCTTTGACGTCATGACCAACGGTTTCGGCGCCATGCCCGATTACTCCGAGCAAGTCTCAGCCGCCGACCGCTGGGCGATTGCGGCTTACATTCGCGCGCTGCAATTGAGCCAGCATGCGACCAAGGCTGATGTTCCCACCGGAGAACAGGTCGCCAGCACGCCGCCGCCGGGTGTATTCATCATGCCTGCTTACGACACGCAGGGCGCTACCACGGCCGCCTCCACTCCGCCCCCGCCCAAAGCGGCTCCGGCCAAAGGAGGCGAGCAGAAGCCATGAGCGACGAAATGCTGCAACTTACCCAGGCCGATTTTGTAGTTCCTGCCGACACCCCGCGCTGGCAGAGCCGGGCATTGCTGGTGGGCATTGCCGGCGTGGTGTTCTGCCTGATCGCAGCCTACGCCGACCTGGACCAGTTCCTGCGCGGCTACCTGATCGCGTACATGTTCTGCATCGGTTTGACGCTCGGCTGTCTGGCGCTGCTGATGCTGCAATATCTCTCCGGCGGCTTGTGGGGCTTGAGTATTCGCCGAATATTGGAGGCCGCCGCCAAGTGTCTGCCGCTGATGTTCGTGCTGTTCCTGCCCATCCTCATTCTGCGCAATCATCTCTACGCCTGGATGAGCGATCCGGCGATGACCCACGGAAACTCCTGGTATCTGACGCAGACCAAGTGGATCTCCCGCTGGATTCTGTACTTCGTGATCTGGGGCTTCCTGGCGTATACACTCTGCAAACGTGGAGACCGGCAGGATGCGCCCAAAGCCGCGGGGACGGTTCCCCGCTTCCAGGGGTTGTGCGGTATCGGCCTGATTCTGTACGCGCTGTCGATTTCCTTCGCGTCGGTCGATTGGGTGATGTCGCTTGACCCGCACTGGGGTTCAACCATCTACGGCCTGATCTTCCTCGCGGGCGAGGGACTATCGGCGCTCTGCTTCAGCATTATCATTCTGACCTGGCTTACGGGTTACAGTCCGTACAAGTACATCATCAAGCCCACGCAGTTCCACGATCTGGGCAAGCTGACGCTTGCTTTCGTGATGCTGTTTGCGTATTTCTCCTTTTCGCAGTGGCTGATCATCTGGTCGGGGAACCTGCCGGACGAGATCGGCTGGTACCTGCATCGCATACGCGGAGGCTGGGGATACATCATCCTGGGAATCATCGTGCTGCATTTCGCTTTTCCGTTTGCGCTTTTGCTTTCGCGCGAACGCAAACGCTCCGGCATCCGCCTGATCGGCCTGGCGATACTGATCCTGTTCATGCGACTGGTGGACATCTACTGGTACGTGGTACCGAATTTCCGCGACGCCAAACTGTTCAGCGTGTGGTACCTGGCTGCGCCCATAGGCCTGTGCGGCTTGTGGCTGGCGAACTTCTTCTACAACTTCCGGCAGCGGCCGTTGTTGCCGCTCTATGAGCCGCAGATAGACAGTCTCTTGCATCAAGGATCGGGACATGGCCACTGACAACACCAATTACGATCCTTTGCGCAATCCGCAGGTCGATTACGATCGGTCCGATCTTAGCGCGCGCGGCATCCTGTGGTTTCTCATCGGACTCTTCATCGTCGGAGTCTTCATCGAACTGGTGCTATGGGGAATGTTCCATTTCATGGCGCGCAGCCAGGAGCTGTTTCCGCAGCCGGCGGTGAACCCGATGAGACAGGCGGAGAAGGCCGCGCCGGCCGGCGGCACGCGCTCCGTGCTGCAAAATACGCCGGCAGTGAATCTCGATGTGTTCCCCGAGCCGCGTCTACAGACGTTTGACGCGGGGGAGATGAGCCGATACGTCAAGTCGGAGCAGGAGTTGCTGAACGCGCAGCCGCCGTTTGCCGATCCCAGCGGGGCAATCCACATACCGATATCGCAGGCGATGCAACTGGTTGTGGAGCGGGGATTGCCGGTGCGGCCGAATTCGCCGCCTCCCGAAGTCGACACGCAGACCGCTGCCGGCAATACGAAGATGCTGGACATGCAGGCCGGGCCGCTGGGAGCGGCACCAGGTGGAACCAGTTCGGAGAAGCCGACCGCCGCAGAACGGAAGCAACCGTGATGAGCCGATGCTCTGGGCGGGTTGAGTTGGAATCGGCGGCACTAAGTACGACGATCGAGTCCCGCAACACGGGACGGAAGATCATAGCCCAGCGCTTCAGCGCTGGGTCGGTGATGGAAAGACGCTGAGTCCCGTAGGGACGGCACAAGAGTAGCAGGCCTTCAGGCCTGCGCAATCTGATGACGTTGCATTCGACAAAATTCGTTCTCGCGGTGCTGATCCTGGCCGGCGTTGCCGTCGCGCAGCCGCCGTCGGCATTCCAGGACAAGAGCACGCAGCCCGCTTCGCAGGTCCGTCCGTCCGACCTGGCGAATGTCGGCATCGATCAGCGGCTCAATCAAGCGGTGCCTCTTGATCTGGAGTTCAAGGATGAGACGGGCAAGACGGTGAATCTGGGCGACTATTTCCACTCCGGCCGGCCGGTGATTCTGAACCTGGTGTATTACACCTGTCCCATGCTTTGCGGCGAAGAACTGGCCGGCGAGGCAAGCGGACTGAGCATGTTGAAGTTCACGCCGGGCAAGGAATACGAGGTGGTGTCGGTAAGCTTCAATCCGGACGAAACGCCGAAGGATGCGGCAGCCGCGAAGCAGACCTACATCGCTCGGATGAATGAGCATCTGGAGCATAAGACCAACGGCGACGGCTGGCACTTTCTCACCGGCGGGCAGGCGCAGATCAAACAACTGGCCGATGCCGTGGGCTTTCACTACCGGCGCGATGCGGCCAGCGGGCAGTTCATTCACGCCACCGGCCTAATGATCGTGACCCCAGCGGGCAAGATTGCGCAGTACTACTACGGCGTCGAGTTCTCGCCCAAGGACATTCGCCTGGGTTTGATCGAGGCCTCGCGCGGCAACATCGGCAACGTCGTGGACGAAGTGCTGCTGTACTGCTATCACTATGACCCGAAGACCGGACGATACGGCGCCGTGGTCACCAACATTATGCGTTTGGCGGGAGCTGCCACCATCGTGATTCTCGGCGGATTTCTTATCGTGATGTTCCGCCGCGATTCGCAGGGCAGCGAGAAGGAAACAGGACGGGCCTGATCGATATGTGGAAGAACCTCCCACTCTTTCCTGAGCGTGCCTCGGCACTGGCATGGCAGGTGGACGGACTTTATTTCTTGCTGCTCGGAGTCTCGGCGTTCTTCACGCTGCTGATCTTCGCCTTGATCCTCGTCTTTGCGCTGAAGTACCGCCGCTCGGTCCATCCTCATGCGGTGCAGATTGAAGGCTCGCTGCCGCTGGAACTGGCGTGGACGCTGATACCGCTGGGCATCTGCATGATCTTCTTTGCATGGGGCTCGCTGATTTATTTCCAGGAGGCGCGTCCGCCCAAGGGAGCGATGGAAGTTTACGTGGTGGGCAAGCAGTGGATGTGGAAGTTTGAACATGAAACCGGGCAGCGCGAGATCAATCAATTGCACGTGCCCATCGGACGCGACGTCAGGCTGGTCATGAGTTCGCAGGATGTGATCCACGATTTCTTTGTGCCGGCGTTCCGGGTCAAAGCGGATGTGCTCCCCGGCCGGTTCACTGAATTATGGTTCCGTCCGACGAAGACCGGCACGTACCATTTGTTCTGCTCGCAATATTGCGGGACCGATCACTCCCGGATGATCGGCCAGGTGATCGTGATGGAGCCGGTTGCGTTCCAGGCGTGGCTCAGTGCGGAGGGCGCGACGGGCACGTTGCCGGAGAACGGCCAGCAACTCTTTCAGCAGTTGGGCTGCGCGACCTGCCATCGCTTCGATACCCAGGGCCGCGGGCCGAACCTGACCGGAGTGTTCGGCAAAGCGGTACTGCTGGACGACGGCCGCACGGTGGTCGCCGACGAAAACTACGTTCGCGAGTCGATTTTGAATCCCGGCGCCAAGATCGTGTCCGGTTTCAAGCCGATCATGCCCAGCTTCCAGGGGCAGGTTTCCGAGGAAAGTTTGATGGCGCTGGTGGCCTACATCAAGTCGCTGGCGCAGCCGCAACCGAATGAGCCGGGGGGCAATCACGCGCCGGCTCCCGAGAAATCGAATGTGCAGTAAGGTCCCAGAATCCGAAGGTGTGTGACATGGCAACCGCCGTACAAACTGTCGAACGCGAGAACTACCTGAATTCGGACTACGGCATCAAGTCGTGGCTGCTGACGACAGACCACAAGCGTATCGCGCTGCTGTACCTGGTCTCGATCACCGCCATGTTCTGGATCGGCGGCTTCTTCGCCATGCTGATCCGCCTGGAGCTGCTGACTCCGGCGGGCGATCTGGTTTCGTCAGACACCTATAACAAGCTGTTTACCATGCACGGGATCATCATGGTGTTTTTCTTCCTGATCCCGTCGGTGCCGGCGACGCTGGGTAATTTCCTGATTCCCCTGATGGTGGGCGCCAAAGATCTTGCGTTCCCGCGAGTGAACCTGCTGAGCTGGTATATCTACATGGTCGGCGCGATTACTGCGCTGACCGCGATGGTCATGGGAGGCGTAGATACCGGTTGGACGTTCTACACTCCGTTCAGCACCACGTATTCCAATACCCACGTGATGGGCGCCGCGATCGGCATCTTCATCACTGGCTTCTCCTCGATCCTGACGGGACTGAACTTCATCGTAACCATCCATCGTATGCGCGCGCCCGGCATGACGTGGCGGCGCCTGCCCCTGTTCTGCTGGGCGAATTACGCCGCAGCCCTGATTATGGTGCTGGGCACGCCGGTGGTCGCAATTACGCTCTTGCTGGTTGCCCTGGAGCGCGCGTTCAATATCGGCATCTTTAATCCCCAACTGGGCGGCGATCCGCTTCTGTTCCAGCACCTGTTCTGGTTCTATTCCCATCCGGCGGTTTACATCATGATTTTGCCGGGAATGGGCGTAATCAACGAGATCGTCACTTGCTTCTCGCGCAAGCGCGTTTTCGGTTACGAATTCGTGGCCCTGGCCTCGATCGCCATCGCGGTCCTCGGCTTCCTGGTGTGGGCGCACCATATGTTTGTGGCCGGCATCTCGGTCTATGCCGCCCTGGTGTTCTCGCTGCTCAGCTACCTGGTTGCGATCCCTTCGGCGGTGAAAGTCTTTAACTGGACGGCGACGCTGTACAAAGGGTCGATACGCTACGAGACGCCGATGCTCTACGCCTTCGGTTTCATCGGTCTGTTTACCGTGGGCGGACTGACCGGCGTTTTCCTGGCTTCCCTGGGTGTCGACGTTCACGTTCACGACACTTACTTTGTGGTGGCCCACTTCCACTACGTGATGGTGGGCGGCATGGTGATGGCCTACATGGCGGGGCTGCACTTCTGGTGGCCAAAGATTACCGGCCGCATGTATCCCGAAGCCTGGGCCAAGCTGTCGGCGCTGCTGGTGTTCGTCGGCTTCAATACCACGTTCTTACCGCTGTTCATTGTCGGCTACATGGGATTGCCGCGCCGCTATCATGCGTATCCGCCGGAGTTCCAGGTGCTGAATGTGCTTTCCACCGCGGGAGCGTCGATCCTGGCTGTGGGCTATGTTCTGCCGATGATCTACTTCCTGTGGTCGCTGCGCTATGGCGAACCGGCACCGCCGAACCCGTGGAATGCGGTTGGCTTGGAGTGGATGACGCCGTCTCCGCCGCCTACTCATAATTTCGATGAGACCCCAATTGTGACTTGGGAAGCCTACGACTACGAGCATCAGCCGCAAGAGGAGGTCACCGTTGGCCACTAGCGATATCCAGGTCGCTGAGCACGCGCTGCAACATCACTTTGCCGACATGGAGCAGCAGCAAGAAACCTCCACCTTCGGCATGTGGATGTTCCTGGTGACGGAGATCATGTTCTTCGGCGGGCTGTTCTGCGCCTATCTGGTGTACCGCGCCTCGTATTACCAGGCATTCGTGGAAGGCAGCCAGAAGATGAACATCTGGCTGGGCGCGACGAACACGGCCGTGCTGATCTGCAGCTCATTGAGCATGGCGCTGGGAGTCCGCGCCGCCCAGATGGGCAAGCCCAAGCTGATGGCTGTCCTGTTGCTGATCACCATCGTCCTCGGCTGTGGTTTTCTTGGTATCAAGGCGGTCGAGTATCACGAGCACTGGGTGAACCATGAGTTCCCTGGGCCGAACTTCCACTTCGAGACTGGCGATCCTGCGCACCCGGCAACTGATCCCGTGCACACGGAGATTTATTTCTCGCTGTACTGGGCGATGACCGGACTGCACGCCCTGCACATGGTGATCGGCGTTGGCCTGGTCACCTGGATCATTATTGCCGGCTTGGGAGGCGCCTACAGCCGCGCCTACTTCACTCCGGTGGAAAACGTCGGGCTGTATTGGCACTTTGTCGATCTGGTGTGGATTTACTTATTCCCGCTGCTCTATCTGATCAGCAAGAAACACGGCGGCTAGCGATGAAACAGATGCAGGAAGAACATTTCGATCCCATGTCACATTTGGTGCCCATCAGTCTCTACGTGACCATCTGGGCTGCTTTGATGGTCTTCACGGGCATCACGGTGTTTGCCGCAACCGTGGAATTGGGCGTGTTCAATATCGTCGTGGCACTGTTGATCGCGACCATCAAGGGCACGCTGGTGGTGCTTTTCTTCATGCATCTGCGCTATAGCACCAAGCTGACCATGGTGACCGTGGTGGCCGCGATCTTCTTCCTGATCATCCTGTTTTCGCTCAGCATGACGGATTACCTGACGCGGGCCTGGTCAACCAGCCTCCGCTGAAGGCACGCTCTGTGGCGGGAAAAAGCGGCGCTGCACGGCCACCCGAAACTTCGCGGAACCGATATCCTACATTGTGGTAAAAGCAGCGCGAGGGGCTGCTACTACTACATTGTGGGACATGAAAAAGCGGTCAACGCCTGGATACCTCCTGAAATTAGTTTGCCGCAGTTTCATCATCCTGTAACAATGATGCATGTAACCTACGTATGTGATTCCCACATACGATAGTTCCACGCCTACGGTCGGCTACAATACAGCCGTGAAGCAAACCATCTTTGTTGTCGAAGATGACGCCGATATTTTGCGCCTGGTTCGGCACCATCTGGAAGCCGCCGGCTACGGCGTCCGTACGTTCACGGCCACCGCCGGAGTCATCGCCGACGCTGAAAAGCAATCCCCGTCGCTGTTTCTGCTGGACATCATGGTTCCTGGAGGCGACGGACTGGATCTCTGCCGCCGCATCCGGCAGACTTCGTCGCTTGCCATGGCCCCGGTCATTTTCCTGACCGCCAAGACCAGTGAGTCAGACCGCGTCATCGGGCTGGAGATGGGCGCCGACGATTACATCCCCAAGCCGTTCAGCCCGCGCGAACT
>PLBD01000300.1 GCA_003135315.1 Acidobacteriaceae bacterium
TTCCGGGCATCAAGGTCGGTATTGCGCAGAAACTCGAACACATTACCGTGAAAATCGTTAGTCCCCGACTTGGTAATGACGTTGATATGGCCGCCTGTATAGCCTCCGTATTCCGCATCGAAGTTGCTGGTCAGGATGCGGAACTCAGCGATCGAGTCCAGGTTGGGGACAATGGCCGTTCCTGCGTTCACGTCCTCCTCGGTGTCGCTCCCATTGATGATGAAGGCATTCGAGAATTCCCTTTGGCCGTTGATTGAAATCGTTCCGGGATTCAGGTTCCCAGAGGGAGAAAGAGCGCTCACGCCGACATCCTGCTGAGTGTCCGAAGTGAGCGACGAAGCCGGCGCAACTCCAGCCTGCAGGGAAAGCAGGTCCGTGAAGCTGCGGCCGTTCAGCGGNNTTCGTTGACCGTGATCGCCTCCGTGGACTCGCCAACCTCCAGCACGGCGTCGACAACTTCAGAGCTATTGGCATCGATGGCTATGCCCGTGCGCCGATAAAGCCTGAACCCTGCTTTCATGATCGAAATGTCATATTGGCCGACCGGGAGGTTGGGAAAAGAGTAGAAACCCACATCGTTGGTTGAAACCTGCTGCTGAACGCCGGTGTTGAGGTTTGCGGCCCGAACGATAGCGCTGCGTACTACTGCGCCGCTGGAATCCTTTACCGTACCCGCGATGCTTCCATCAACTCCGGCCCACAAATCAACAGCAAAGAGCGCCGTCAACAATGCGGAAACGAGAAACCATTGAAAAGTTCTGATGCAGGATGGCGGCATTGCTATGCTATTTGCAACCCGGTTGCAATACGGTAGCTCTTTTCCATTAGGCACTTTGCCCAGCGAACGGGTCAAGCAATCGGGAAAGAATTGATTGCAATTGCAGTGCAATCGAATGCAACAGAGGCAGGCCACGAGCGCGGCGGGTTTCCCATATGTTCTGCAGTTCTTCTACACTTGGGGGAGCGGGCTGCCGCCAGCACTTCGTGGCCTCTGTTTGTCCCGGCGCGGCAGGGCATCATCCCACCCGCGAGGAGATCGAGCCAATGCCACCTCTAGCCTCTCACGACCAGGGTTCCACCCTGCTGACCCCCTTCGACCTGCATCTGTTCAACGAAGGCCAGCACACCCGCCTCTTTGAGAAGTTCGGTGCTCACCTCGTGGAGGTCGATGGCCGCCGCGGTACTCATTTCGCCGTGTGGGCGCCTAATGCGGAGCGCATTTCGATCGTCGGCGACTTCAACGCCTGGAACCCCGATTCCAATCCCATGAACGCGCAGGCCAGTTCTGGCGTGTGGGAGGTGTTTGTCCCCGATCTCGGCCAGGGCGCGGCATACAAGTTCCACATCCGCTCGCGTTATCACATGTACACGGTCGACAAAGCCGATCCCTTCGCTTTGCACAACGAAGTGCCGCCGCGCACCGCTTCCATCGTCTGGGACCTCGCATACGAATGGGGTGATCAGGAGTGGATGCGCACCCGGCAGGAACGCAACAAGTTCGAAGCTCCAATTTCCATCTACGAAGTCCATCTCGGCTCCTGGATGCGCGTGCCCGAAGAGGGCAACCGATCGCTCAGCTATCGCGAACTGGCAGTCAAGCTGGCCGATTATGTTTGCGATATGGGCTTCACTCATGTCGAGTTCATGCCTGTCATGGAACATCCTTTCTTCGGCTCGTGGGGCTACCAGGTCACCGGCTACTTCGCCCCCAGCGCGCGCTTTGGCACACCGCAGGATTTCATGTACCTGGTCGATCACCTGCATCAGCGCGGCATCGGCGTCATCCTCGACTGGGTGCCCTCGCACTTCCCTACCGACGAGCACGGGCTGGGATTCTTTGACGGCACGCATCTGTACGAGCATGCCGACCCGCGCAAGGGCTTTCATCCCGACTGGAAGTCCGACATCTTCAATTACGATCGCAACGAAGTGCGCGCATTCCTCATCAGCAACGCGATCTTCTGGCTCGATCGTTACCACGCCGACGGCCTCCGCATGGATGCTATCGCCTCCATGCTGTACCTCGATTACTCGCGCAAAGCCGGCGAGTGGATACCGAATCAGTTTGGCGGACGCGAAAACCTGGGCGCCGTGTCGTTCCTGAAAGCGGTGAACCGCGAGGCCTACGAGAACTTTCCCGACATTCAAACCATCGCCGAGGAGTCCACCTCGTGGCCCATGGTTTCCCGGCCTCCTTACATCGGCGGCCTCGGCTTCGGCATGAAGTGGGACATGGGCTGGATGCATGACACGCTGCTCTACTTCTCCAAGAACCCAATCCATCGCAAGTATCAGCACAACAAGCTGACCTTCCGCGGGCTGTATACGTTCACGGAAAACTTCGTGCTGCCGCTCTCCCACGATGAAGTCGTCTACGGCAAAGGCTCGCTGTTCGGCAAAATGGCGGGAGATCATCGGCAGAAGTATGCCAATCTGCGGTTGCTCTTCGGCTACATGTACACGCAGCCGGGCAAGAAGCTGTTGTTCATGGGCTGTGAGTTTGCCCAATGGAGCGAATGGAACCACGACGGCAGTCTCGACTGGCACGCGCTCAGCTTCGCAGAGCACCAGGGAGTGCAGCGCTGGGTGCGCGATCTGAACACGCTCTACCGCAATGAACCGGCGCTCTACGAGACGGATTTCAACCCTGATGGCTGGCGCTGGATCGACGCTGACGATTCCGACAACTCCGTCCTAACCTACATGCGCCTGACCAAAGATGGCACCGGGCCGCTGGTGATGGCCTGTAACTTCACTCCCGTGCCCCGGCACGGATACCGGATCGGCGTCCCTCACGAGGGCCACTGGCGCGAAGTGCTGAACAGCAATGCAGCAGCCTACGGCGGCACGGATGAAGGCAACCTGGGAGGGCGAACGACGGAAGCTGTCGCCTGCCACGGCTTCGATAACTCGCTGCTGCTGACCCTGCCGCCGCTGGCGATGGTGGTGTTGAAGCAGTGATTGAGGCACGGGGAGCAGGCAGGGATTTTCTTTTTTCTTTATCTAGTCGGCTCCGTGCTTCCGTGGTGAATATCCTGCGCGTTCGATGGTCGCGGCCCGACAGGTCCTTCCGGTAAACTAGTCGGTTGTGCGCATCCTGACCCGTTACATCCTGAAGGAGATTGGCTCGCACGCCCTCATCGGCATTGCGCTGTTCACCTTCATTATCTTCATGCGCGACCTGGGTCGCCTGTTGGAGTTGGTTGTCCGCAACAGCGCTCCCTTGCCCAGCGTCGCCGAGATCTTCCTGTTCACGCTGCCTGCGACCTTCACCATCACCCTCCCCATGGGCGTTCTGGTCGGCATTCTGGTGGGACTCAGCCGCATGGCTGCTGACAGCGAAGTCACGGCCATTCGTTCCAGCGGCATGGGCGTGGGGATGTTCATTCGCGCCGTCTCCATCTTCGCCATCACCGCGTGGCTGCTGGGCATGACGAACAGCATCTATCTGGCTCCCCAGTCGGCCACTGCCCTCGGCCATCTTCAGGAGCACCTCCGGTCTTCGCAGGCATCGTTTGAGATCGAACCCCGCGTGTTTTACGAAGATTTCAAGAACATCGTCCTGTATGTGCAGGACTCGATTCCCTCCAAGGGTCAGGCGCTGTGGCGAGGGGTGTTTCTGGCGGACATTTCCGATCCCGCGTCGCCCAAGATTACGCTGGCCCAGCGCGGCGCCCTGCTGAGCGATGCTCCCGACAAACTGCGCTTTCACCTGGAGGATGGGACCCAGCAGGAGACCATTCCCAAGGTCAAGGACCAGTACTCCATCACGACCTTCGATAACACCGAGATCCCCATCGCCGTACCAAACGACGAAACCCGCCCGCATGACCTGCTCCCGGTGGCCGAGCTCGACTTGCACAGCCTGCTGCGCAACGCAGCTCGCGAGCGCAAGGCGGCGGAAAGCGCCCGCAATTCGGATTCGGGCACCTACAACTACAGCCTGCTTAAAGCTCGCTACTACGAGATCGAGTTCCAGCGCAGGTTCGCTTTGCCGACGGCCTGTCTGGTCCTGGCTATGGTCGGAATTCCGCTGGGGCTGTCGGCGCGCAAAGGCGGCAAGAGCACCGGCTTTGTGCTCACCATTCTGCTGGTCGTGGTGTATTACTTCTTCTCCATGGTCGGCGTGCAGATGGCGCGCCAGGGAAAGATGTCACCTTGGCTGGGGGCCTGGATGGGCAACATCTTTTTCTTTCTCTGCGGACTGTTTCTGCTGTGGCGGGTCGACCGCATGCCCATTGAGATCGCGAATCTGACCGCAGGCTGGAAATTGCTGCTCCAGAAGCTGCAGTCGCTGGGAGCTGACCGCAGACTCGCCAGAGGGCGCAAAGCAACGACGGAATCTGCTCTCCACCGCCATCGTTTCAGCGCTCGCTTTCCGCTCATCCTGGATGACATGATCCTGCGCGACTTCACCTTGTATCTAAGCCTCATCCTGACGACGTTTCTTGTCCTGGCTCTGGTGTTTACCTTCTTCGAGCTCCTCACTGACATCGTGCGCAACAAGGTGCCGCTGGTCACGGTCGCCGAGTACCTCTGGAACCTGAGCCCATCGATGATCTACCTGATGGCGCCCATGGCGGTGCTGCTGGGCGTACTCATTACCTTTGGCCTGATGGACAAGTCCAGCGAATTGGTGGCCATGAAAGCCAGCGGCTTCAGTGTCTATCGCGCCACGCTGCCGGTCGTCGTCCTCTGTGGGATCTTCGCCGGCGCCCTGTTCCTCTTCGATCAGGCCTACATTCCGCACACCAACCGGCAGCAGGAAATCCTGCGCAACGAAATCAAGGGCAAGCCGCCGCAGACTTACCTTCAGGCCGGTCGCAAATGGATTTTCGGACAGAACAACGAAATCTACTACTACCGGCTATTCGATCCCGACCTCAACTCCTTTGGCGGGATCTCAATCTTTGAGTTCGATCCGAACACGTTTCAGCTCACACGACGCATCCACGCCGAACATGCGCACTGGGAAAACCACATGCAAAAGTGGGTATTTGAACAAGGCTGGGTGCGCACCCTGCAGGGCGCGTCCATTCAGGATTTCCTGACCTTCGACGTGGCTACCTTCTACGAGCTTCATGAGGACCCCAGCTATTTCAAGAAGGAAGTCAAGCAGTCCTCAGAGATGAATTACGACGAGTTGCGGCGCTACATCGAGGACCTGCAGCAGAGCGGATTCGATACGGTACGGCTGAAGGTGCAACTGCAGAAGAAAATCGCCTTCCCCCTGATCACGCTGGTGATGGCGGTGCTGGCGATTCCCTTCGCCGCCTCCGGACGTCGCGGCGGGGCCTTGGTCGGGGTCGCCGTCGCTCTGGCAATTGCCGTCGTATATTGGGTAACGTCGGGTTTGTTCGAGGCGATGGGCGCCGCCAATCAACTTCCGGCGATGATGGCCGCCTGGGCTCCGGATTTTATCTTTGCTCTCGCCGGTGGATACTTATTGCTGCGCGTGCCAACGTAGAAGCAGTTGTCAGTGGCCTGTTGTCAGTTGTCAGCCGGAAAAGCGGCAATTGGCTTGTCGCTGTTCGCCCTTCGCTTTTTGGCGAACAGCAAAGTGTCATCTGAGCAATGGCGCGCTACTTTTCTTCTAGGGTCGCAGGGGCTGGGTGAACGCCAGACGTTGGATTCGCGAGCGGGCTATATCGGATGAGAATCCAGCCCGTAACGGCGGCTTTGAAGTTAGCCCAGGACGGAGC
>PLBD01000406.1 GCA_003135315.1 Acidobacteriaceae bacterium
TGCGGCCATCCTCCCGTATAGTGTTCTCACTTCCGAATTCTTACGTGGGGTGAACGATGCAATTGCAAGCTTTCTTGACGGCGCTCGAGCAGCGCATTGCCCGCTACGATCTGCTGTGCCATCCCTATTACAAAGCGTGGACCGCGGGGCAGCTGACGCGCGACGATCTGCGCGAATATGCTGCCGACTACTACCATCATGTCGCGGCGTTTCCGGCGTACTTGAGCGCGCTGCATTCGCGTCTCGACGATGGCGAGACGCGCCGCGCCGTGCTGCGCAACCTTTGCGGCGAGGAGATCGACGGCCGTCCGCACAGCGAATTGTGGCTCGACTTTGCCGAAGGCATGGGCGCCGATCGCGACGAAGTTCGCGGACGCGAGCCGCTGCCCGAAGTGCGCGAGCTGATCGACGGCTTTCGCCGCATCGCGCGCAAAGGCTCGACCGCCGAAGCTCTGGCCGCCTTCTACGCCTATGAGTCGCAGGTGCCGCGCATCGCGAAGGCGAAGGCCGACGGTCTTGCCGATCGCTATGGCGCCGACGCCCGAACCTGCGGCTACTTCACGCTGCATCAATTCGCCGACGTCGAGCACTCTCACGTCTGGCGCGAACTGCTGAGCGCCGAGATCGCGTCGCATCCCGATCGCGCCGACGCCGCCCTGAACGCCGCTGAGACTGCGGCGCAGTCGCTGTGGCGCGCACTCGACGGCATCGAAGCCCGTCGGATGGCTGTCGCCTGAGCCGTCGCGAGATCGAACCTAAGGTCGAAGGCGGCATCGGATGCCATCGCTCCGGCGCCGCCTTTTTGTCCGCCGTCCGATCCGAAGCCCATTCCGTCCCAGAAAAATGTTCCACGTGGAACNNGTTCGCTTTTTGCGCGGCCAAACCGCCCCCAGCTCCTGCTCCTGACCCCGGCCGCTATGCCCGCTCAAACGCATGCTTCAGGTGCAATTGTTCCAGGGCGTTGTCTTTAACTGCAATGAATTCATGGCTTTGTGCCAGCATCGCGTCGCTGGCCCGGGCGTAGTCGCCCTCCAGCTCGATCATCCCGCGCGCCGCCAGGTCCTTCGCCGCCGCCACCAGTTTCTCCGCCATATTCGGATCGGCCGCCCCCAGATACAGCGCGTCGCAGGGGTCGGCCACCAGCACCGCCTGGCGCTCGCTGCTCCCACCCCCGCCTGCCACAGGAGGGCTCGCCGGCGCCCCCGCGCCGCTTCCCCAGAACACCTTGCGCGCCACAAACTCCGCCACCTGCTGCGGCGTGGCGCTGGCAAACGTAAACTGCTGCCGCCGGATGCTGTAGCAGCGGCTCGACACTGCTACCGGCTGCCGCTTGCCTGACTTCAGCAACTCGAGGTCTCTGTCGTCCAGGGTCTTGCGCGCCGTGTTGACCGCGACCCAGTACGCCAGCTCGCCGTCCAGCGACGGCAGCGCCTCCCGCACCGTCTGCGCCAGGTTCAGCGCAAGATCGGCGTGCAGCGGCCCGCCGTCATTCAGGCGCAGCGTACCGTGCAGCACATACCAGTCGCTGCCGCCCGCGGAGCGATGAAACGGCCATTCCAGTTCAATGCGCACGGGCATTCCGTGCAGCGTAACTCCAGTAAATGTCTTTTCTATTGCCATGCGAATTTCCACTCAGCAGATATGTCTAAGAATCTACCAGAGGATCACTTCTGAGACGTGTCCCGCTGCACCAGGTAGCTGCACATCCACGCTTCCGTCAGTTCCAGGTTCGGCGTCCACTCGCCCTGGGCCTCGGGATTGATCATGGCCCCCGACCCATTCGGCATCTCATATTGAAAGATAAGCCCGCCGAGGACCGGATGTGGTCCGGCCATCATCAGGCATTGGGTGTGGCCGATATTTTGCAAAGGTCCGCCGAGCGCGCCCTGAAACACGGCTGCGAGCTTCAGATCGTTGGATCGCCCATCGGGCGCGCCATCAAAATCCGCAAACATCTTCTTCACCTCGTCGGCTGTCGCGTACCTCCACTCCGCAAACGGTTCTCCCTCAGCCATCCCGGCCCGGACCTCTTTGTACGACTTGAACGCGGTGAGATCGAGATGGAGCCATCTCAGGCCCGTGGTTTTGTCCAGCAGCGCCGTCTTCGGCCCGAAGGAAGTATCGACCTGAACGAAATTCGACGGCCACGGGGCCGCAGGCAAGAACTTTCCCGCGTCCGGATGCTGCGGGTCGACAATGCGGATCGTGATCGGATTCGAGTTGACGAAGGCATAGGGGAACACTGGGCCTGTGGCTACCGTAACCTCCATGTGGGCATCTCTGGGCGGTCCCGCATATGCTGTCCAGGTAGCGGAGATTGTGTAGATTCCGGGCTGGCGCGGTAAAAGACCAATTCGTGCAAGCGAAAGCTCCGTGGCGATAACATCGCCGGCCGCGACCGCTTGCGAGCTGCCGCCGCCGGTGCAGATTTCATGTCCTCCAGCCGGTGCGACTCTCTGACCGTCCACGTCGCGCACGGTGATCGCGGCGGCGTCCGCCGGGCATATTGCTGCCGCGATAGGTTCGCTAGCGCCGAAATTCCCGCGCGCGATGTGCAGCGGGACATCCTCCCCGAGCTCGTACGTCGTCTTGTCCAGCTTGAGGTTGAGCGCCAGCCCCTTCGCTTGCGGACCCCAGTCGCGCGGAATCTTCGTGGCATCGAGGATCCGGTACGTAAGCGGATTCGAGCTCGCCTCCTCCAGCCACGAATACTTTTCATTGCCGATCGAGGCGAATTCCAGAAATTCAATCTCGTACTCGCCGAGGCCCTGGTTGGGATAGGTGGACCCGGTAATTTCCATGGCGGAGGCGTCTTTGCCGATCTTCTCGACGGCCTTGCAACGCGCCACGCTGGAGCCAAGCTGGTGATAGTGGATCATGCCCGACGGCTCTCGCTCACGCATCACGAGCACCGGACAAGGCTGCCCCGCTTCCGGCAATAAGTATTGATCGTCGGAAGCCAAGCGCAGGAGAATGCGCTCACCCTGAAAGTAGGATTCTTTGCTGGCGGAGAGTTGCAGCGCGGGTTTGGCAGCATCGTACCCGCCGAGGTAAGGATCGCGGCCGGCAATGACCGAACTAACGTCGACGACGGAGCACACCTTCGGCCAGGGCGCCGCCGCTGTAAAGTCAAGAGCAAATTTTGCAGGCCACTGGCGCCCCTGCAGGAACACATTCATGTTTTTGAACGGCGCGCACTGCGCTGGCACGTCGGGCGATGAGTTCTTCCAGCGAAAGGTCGCGTGGGCAAATCCGTTGGCTGCCACGGCAGTCGGTGTCGTGCCGGCGGAAACTCCGTAGGCCGTGCAGTTGTAGCAGACTTTTACCTCCGGCGGCGGGTGCGGATTGGGCGGTGATTCGAAGAAGATAAATTGCGCTTGCACAGAATCAATCCGGCAAGCTTTGTCAGAGAGATTGTGGATCTCGAGACCCATCACGACGTAATCGCTCGAATCCTTATGGATATTGAGTCGCAAATCCATATCTGGGAGCTTGCAGTCGGGCTCCTTGGGGCCGATTTCCGGCGGCTGATTCTTGGCCATGATTTTCGCCGCCTGATCGGACCAGATCTTCGCCTGGGCAGGGTCCTTCTCCACACCGCGGCCTTCGCGATACATCGTGGCGAGCTCCGCCATCGCTGCCGCGTTACCTATCGCGGCGCTCTTCTGGTACCACTGGAAAGCAAGCTTGTCGTCCTTGGGTACGCCGTGAAAACCTCTCCAATAGAAAAAGCCCAGCCTTTCCGTTGCCAGTTGCGCGACATAATCGTCCTGGGGCGCTCCAGGCCAGGTCACAACTTTCTCGTACCACTCGCGAGCCCGGTTTCCGTCGGGCAGCACGCCGTCCCCGTCTTCGTAAATCTGGCCCAGGGCGTACGCCGCATTGCGGACGCCGAGCGCGACTGCTTTCTCGAGTAGCTCCCGGGCCTTCACATAGTCCGTCGGGAAACCGCGCAGACGGTTGTACGACATACCCAGCGAATAGGTCCCTTGCGGATCGCCCAGCTCCGCCGATTTCTTGTAGAGCTCTCCCGCGTGCGGTACGTCTTGCTTCACACCCTGACCGGCCTGGTACATATAGCCGAGACTGCTCATCGCATAGGCGTCGCCACAGTCGGCAGCTTTCTGGAAGAGTTCAAACGCCCGATGGTAGTCCTGGGGAACGCCCTTCCCAATGTAATAAGCCCCCGCTTGCCGACTAAGGGCCGCTCCGTCGCAGGTTGCGTCTGGGCCCTGCGACTTCTCCGAGCGCGGTGCTTGCGCATTGGCCCACTGCGCAGACATAGCGCAGATCGTCGCGCAGAGCACGCTAGTGCAGAGCCACAAACCCGGTGCCCGATTTGTGGAAGGTTGCTCTCCCACGCCAACGTCCGCTCACGGTATTCATTGTCAACCAAAACCCAATGGCTTTACCACCTGACATTCAGGCCTTAGTAAACCGCGCCATTCGGACCGAGCCGCTTCAGGGCGCGGCAGAACGAGAAGTCTCATAGTTCGCTTTGTAACAGGGGCTCGACTTCACAGGTTGCGAAAGAAGTCTGCTTTTAACGCTTTGTATCAGGGCACGACTTCAGTCGTGCCGATAAGCCGGTTATTCTTGTCATCCCGAGCGGCCGTCAGGCCGCGAGGGATCTGTTTTTCGGACTTTTTCAGCGACCTCGTCAGCCGTGCCGAGCCATGCCCTAAGAAAACATGGCCTTTAGGGACTGTGTCACAACCGAGGACTTGAATTCTGCAGTGGAATAAACGCCGCGGAAATCACCCCGCCCAGCCGCGCAGCGGCGGCATTTGTGTTAGCCGCGGGCGTAAGCCCGCGGTCAAGTGGAAATAAACACGAGCCGCAGAGCGGCGGCACTGGGTTGCTACCCAGTCTCTTTAGGCCTGGATGTGAATTCGCAACACCGCACCAAGTCGGCAAACAAACTTCTCAACCTACCACGCTAGCCGCTCATTGCTTAAATGCTAAGCGCCCAAGGTCCCACTCCGCTGCATAAACCCCAAGCCGTCAATCGGTTGCGCCGTAATGCAGAATTAAGTTGACCTCCCCGCAGGGCAGTGCAACAGTGGCCCCACGCAAGGAGGATTCGTGATGGCAACCCCCGGGCAAACTGCAGCACCGATTTTCCACATCAACCTGGAATCCCTGGCGCTCGCCTTGGCCGTCCTGTCCGCAACAATGATCCTGGCCGTTCCCGCCGCGCAGGCGCAGACCTTCCATGTCCTGCACGCCTTTACCGGCGGGGCGGATGGCTCCACTCCCGTTGGCGCCGGAGTGACCATCGATGGCGCGGGTAATGTGTATGGCGGAGCGGCCTTCGGTGGCTTGCAGGGATCGCAGTGTTACGAATCACTGACCTGCGGCACCATCTTCAAGTTACGTCGCCACGGCTCGAGCTGGATCTTCAACCTGCTCTATTCCTTTCACGGGGCGGACGGTGCTACCCCGGATGCGCCGCTGGCGATTGCCTCGGACGGCACGCTCTACGGCACAACTTTCTATGGTGGTACCGGTTGCTTCAATGGCTGCGGTAACGTTTTCCGCTTGCAGCCCCCGCCCACAGCCTGCGCTAGCTTCCTTTGCCCATGGACGCAAACCGTGTTGTACCAGTTCACCGGAAAAGCGGACGGTTCCCAGCCCGCTTTTGGCCCGCTCAGTTTCGACGCCGCCGGTAACCTTTATGGCACAAGCACCGGCAACGGCACCGGGACTTGCGGGACGGTCTTTGAGCTGGCGCGCAATGGCGACCAGTGGACGTTTAACCTGCTCTGGGGTTTTACCGGATATCTCGACGGCTGCTCGCCCTGGAGCGGCGTCATCTTTGACCAGGCGAACAATTTGTATGGCGCTACAACCAGTGGCGGCGCGAACCAGGCCGGCACCGCATTCGAATTGGTCTCTTATGGCCGCAGCTGGAAACTGACACCGCTGCATCAGTTCGTCCGCAGCAGCGACGGCTCAGGATCGTTCGGCAATTTGACTTTCGATTCCTCCGGCGATTTGTTCGGCACCAATGAAGAGGGTGGGCCGGGCGACGCAGGCGGAGTTTTTGAACTGTCTCCTTACAGCGGTGGCTGGAACTTTTCCGTGCTGCACTCCTTCAGCGGAGAAAGCGGGCCGCAAGCTGCATTGCTCATGGATTCGGCAGGCAATCTCTATGGCACCAGTGTCGAAGGGGGTAAGTACGGCTGGGGCAATGTGTTCAAGATGACGCCATCCGGCTCCGGCTACACCTATACGGACCTCTACGACTTCACAGGTGGTTCCGACGGCGGCCAGCCGTTGGGTCAGATCGCGATGGATACCAGTGGCAATCTCTACGGGACAGCCGAGTTCGGCGGCATCACGGGCACCGATCCCTGCAGCACGTACGGCTGCGGCACAGTCTGGGAGATCACGCCGTAAGTCGTGGCTGGTGGGCGGCGATCAGTTGTCAGAGGTCCGGTCCATGGGCACGAGTTAATCGCGAAGCTCTATCGCCTCGCAGAGGAGAATCAATCATGACTTGCACTCGGGCAGTCTTCAGATCGACGCAGGCAGCGTTAGTCGCCGCCGCACTTCTCTTTTTCTCCACCGCAGCACAGGCGCAGACCTACACCGTACTGCATACGTTTTACGATGAATCGGACTCGGCGCTGCCCTACGGCGGCCTCACCATCGACCGCGCCGGCAATCTGTACGGGACCGCTTTCTGGGGCTGCGGCAACGGGAACTGCTCCGGCTTGGTTTACAGGCTGTCGAACCGGGGTCACGGCTGGACGTTCACGCCGATATATTCCTTCCGCGGGGGAGACGATGGTGCGGGGCCGTTCGCCGGAGTGACCATCGGCCCCGACAATGCCCTGTATGGAACCACCGTCAACGGAGGAACCTACAACTACGGCACGGCTTATCGCATCGCACCGCCGGCGTCGTCCTGCCGCAACGTTGACTGCGAATGGACGAAGACAACGCTGTGGAACTTTGGCGCACCCAACGACGGAGCTTATCCCTATGGCCCGGTCACCTTCGACGCCGCGGGAAATCTCTATGGCACAACCGTTGGCGGCCCATCCGGCCCGGGTGCGGTCTATAGGCTGACGAAGTCCGGCAATAGCTGGGTGGAAACTATCGTGTGGGGATTCACCGGGCCGGATGGCGCCGATCCTTACGGCAACCTCGTCCTGGATGTGGCGGGCAACATCTATGGCACCGCCTTCGAAGGCGGCTATTCCGGGTGTCCGCATTACAACACTTGCGGGACCGTCTTCGAACTTTCTCCCCATGGGGGCTACTGGACGGAGACGACCCTGCATAGCTTTCTAGGCGGAGCCGATGGCGATCAACCCTACGCCGGACTCACCTGGGACAATTCCGGCAACCTCTTTGGCGTGACTTCTTCGGATGGCCCCATCGGAGGCGGCACAGTCTTTGAACTCACTCCCGCGAATGGCGGCTGGTCCTACAGTGTGGCATACGGGCTGCCCGGCGTCACCATGAGCGACTTCGCAAACCCGGGACCTCGCGGCACCCTGATTGTCGATCCTGCCGGAAATTTCTACGGCACCACCATTGAGAACGGAAGCGAGAACCTCGGCACGGTATTTATGTTGACGCCGGGCAGTAGCGGATTCACTTACACCGATCTCTACGATTTCTGCACTCAATACGGCTGCCCCGACGGCTCCTGGCCGTGGGCCGGGGTGGTGCGCGACAGCAGTGGAAATTTGTACGGCTCCGGCATCGCCGGCGGCTACGAGCAGGGGAATTGCCGCGTGGGCGGCTGCGGCGTGGCCTTCGAGCTCACCCCATAGCCAGCGACTTCGTTCGCAACGCAGGATGCGCAGTCACAACGCAGAATGCTCAGTCACAACGCTGGATGCGCTCGCAGCCAAGCGCGAGTCCCGCCCAGCGGGACGGAAGATGATAGCCCACCCCTTCAGCGGGTGGGTGAACCTTTAGCCGTGGATCGCCGGAGTATCGATCCGCCTAGCGGGAGTTGGTATGTTCAGCACCTGGTACTTGGCATTGAAACGTTCGCCGTCTTGGGTTTGGCTAATTGCTAATTGCTAATTGCTAGTTGCTAACTGCTAATTGCTA
>PLBD01000038.1 GCA_003135315.1 Acidobacteriaceae bacterium
GCAACACCTGCCGCGTCAGAGCATTCAGCGCTCCGGGATGACGGAAGAAACCGGTGTTGGTATTGAGCAAACCGTCGAGTAAGGATGGCAGGCTGGAAGGATCCTGCTCGCAGGAACGAAGTCGTTCCAACAGTAAGGTCGATGATCCTAAATCCTGGGCCTCGACAAACTCCGCGACGTGCGCGGCCAGAGCGCTGTTGGGACAATCGAGAACCACTCCCGTTTGGCGTTCGACGAGCAGGCGCAGTTCCGAGAGCTCGTGCTCAAGGATCGTGCTGGTCGCGGCTAACTTGTGCATAGAGCCTTTCCCCACAGCGCAACGTGAACCTGGTACGCCCGCCAATAAATCCCAATAAATCTAAGATCGGCATATCGCCAGGGGAGAATGAATAAATGCGCTCACCCCCCTTGATGCCGGCCTGCCCAACCGCCAGTACGTGGCGGAGGGCAAGTACATTTTCAGTCGCCCGCGGCGGCAGCGGCGACGCGGCATTTGCCCGAGTCCCGTTCCACCTGCTGAGCCACCACGTTCATTTCCTTTTCCAGCGACGAAAACCGTTGCAGCACCTCATGGATGCGCAGCGTCATGTTGCGAATGGTTTCAATCTGCGCCCGCGCCTGGGCCGACAGGCTGCCTGGCTCGATCAGCAACAAGTCGGAGTTGCCCAGAAGCGACGTCAGCGCATTGTTCAGGCCATGACGCATCTCCAGCATGTAGCGGCCGAGCATGGCGTGGCATTCCAAGGTGGAGCACATCTGTTCGGCGGCTCGCGCGCGGGCTTCGGCCGCAGCGCGGCGCACGGCTTCGCTCGCGGCCACGATCAAGACATCCAGCCAATTCTCGTCACAGCGCAACACAGAGGTACGCGGCCAACGCTCGCGGACCAGTTGCGCGGTGCGGGCGTCCTGGCAAACACAGAACAGAGGTTGCAAGGTCGAGTGCAGTGGCTCCAGTACCACCGAAAGCAGTTCGCGGCGCAAGGGACCGACAATGGCGACCTCAAAGCTATCGACGCTGCGTGGCCATAGATCTCCGCTCAGCATCGTAAACGTGGGGACGTTGCGCTCTGTCTGCCAGCGCGCGGTGACGCTCCGGGAAAATTCCACGTCGTCGGAGATAACCAGTACGGTCGGATGTTCCACTTGCACGATTCCTTCGTCTGAAGTCCGCATCGTTCGCGGAAGTCTTTAATGCTAAACCCTGACTGTCAATCCTGACTGTCAATCCTGGAATCTCCGCCCCAGCTGTTCTAGCGGTTTCCTTCTGGTGCGGCCTTGGGTGAAATGCTGCAACTATTTCTTTCTGCCCGGTTGCGAATCCTGCTCCGGGTTCCACTCCGGCGCATCCGCGGAGATTTGAAATTCAGGAGCATCCGCTTTCGCCACGGCGGACTTGGCTTCCGGCTGCGCGTGTGCTACCGGAGCCGGCTTCGGTGAGGTTGTGGGTTTCGCGCCTTTCGCGCTGGCCGCAGCGCCAACAGCCCGTGGCGCGGTTGCCGTCTTGGCGGGCGCGGCTTTCGCAGCGGCAGGGGCTACAGCTTTCCCGGCATCTGCGGTGGCCGAACCGCGGCCCAGCGCAGCATCAACCGAGGCTCGCAGGTCCACCAGCATGCGCAGCGGCTGACCGGAAGAATACTCAGCCTGGAACATAACCTTCCACGACTGGCAGATCATGCGCAGCCGCACAATCGGCTCCTGCGCCGAGAACTGGGCTCGCCGGCAGTCGATGGTTTTGACTCCTTTTTCTTCCAGTTCGGTAAGCCCGTCGAGAATGTCGTTGAGATCGGTGAGCATGAGGCGGAAGAAGACGCGCCGCATGAGGTATCCAAAACGAGTGAACGCCACCAGCGCAATGGGCAGGTAGAACAGATCGCCGGCCTGCGCCTTGGCTTTGCGTCCTTGCTCGAGCACACCGCCGTGCAGCAGTTCGTCGAGCGAACGGCAACGCCGCGCGGCCTCGAGAACGCGATCCAAAGCGTTCAACCACACCGGAGTCTTCAGCTCTACGGGGCCGAGTACGGACTCCAGGCCTTGCGCCACGTAAGATATATCGGCGCTGTTGTCGTCAAGTTCGGTAGGCGCGCCCTGGCTGAAATACTGCACCAGCAGGAAATCAATTTTGTCGCGCGAGGCGTCGGTATGAGCCGCCTTCGCCAGGAAGTGCCGCAGCAGAACGATCATGCCGTCAGCATCCACCAGCGTGCTGGTCTGCAGAAACTGGCGCAACTGGTGAACTTGGATGCGATCATCCATATCGTTCAGCCACTGCCCGGCCTGTTCCACGGATTCGCGCCCCGGCGTGTCCACTTGGGCTTCGAGATCGTGACAGGCGGGTAAGTCGATTACGAACTCGCGCGCCAGTTCTGTATAGATAGGATGAAGGCGACGTGCACTGGACCATAGCGCCGCGAAGTCTGGAGTGGGTGCCGAAGGATGCGACGAAGTCGGTTCTGATGGAGTCATGGTTTCACGATCCAGTTAGGAACTGAGTTGAGAAAGCGGGCGGCCACGATGGTCGCACCTGGCTGGTACTGCACGGCAACCACGGACGCGTCCGTGTCGAGTGAGCCGTCGGAATTGCGCAGGCGCAATACGTCGGCGAATTCTAACGGCGCAGTGCAGGAGAACAGGACTTCGCGGGAGGTGCCGAACTCAATGACCGTTCTCTCCTGGATGCCGGGAATGCCCGTCTCGCCCCCGGTCCGGGTGAATTGAACCGGAATCCGTACGGGCGTGGCTTCTGGGAAAAACCGAGCCAATTCGGCGACCGTACTGGTTTGTGCCGCTCGCGCCTTCTCTGTGCCTGTTTGCCCCAAAGCGATCCTGGCCCTTTCCCTACTCTTTAAGCCTGCCCATTCAGTCCGGACTGGTTCAGCCCCGACTTTGTAAGTGCGGTTGGGCTCCCCCTCTTCCCGGTTAGGA
>PLBD01000109.1 GCA_003135315.1 Acidobacteriaceae bacterium
CGTTGAATTTGCCCGGAGCGATGCGGCCTGAACGATTGGGGACGGTACGGAGCCATGCAACGCAGTTGGGCATCAGCTCCAGCACGCGCAAACGGCGTTTCTTCGCGATTTGCGGGCCGATGGTGATGATACCCTCGTCGAGATCGATGGCACTCCAATCGAGCTTGGTGATCTCGCTCGTCCGGATTCCGGCGAAGAGCCCGAGGGCGACGGTCGCCAGCAGACGACCATTTTGTTCGGTCTGGGCGGCGTTGATCAGCTTCTTCGCCTCTTGCATCGTGAGAATGCTGGGCGCCTTCCAGTCGATCTTCGGCGTACTGATTGCGGCGGCCGGATTCTCCGACGCGCGATAGCCCTTGGAAATCGCCCAATTGAAAAAGGTGCGGACAGTGATGAGGTAGTTTTTTTTCGAGCGCGCCGAAAGGCCGGCGACGCTCTTGCCGGAGATGCCACGCAGGTCGCGCAGCCATTCCTCGATCTCGGTGCGGGTGAGTTCGGCTACGCCCCGCTCGCCGAACCTTTGCTCGAAAATGGCGAGGCGATTGCGCAAGTCGCGTACGGATCGGTCGCGCAGGTTCTCCGATTCCTTTTGCGCCAGCAGCTTCCCGACTGCTTCCGTGACCGCAAGCGTCCCTGCGGGCGGCTGGTGCTGCTTTCTAGCCAGCGTCGCTGCCTCCTTGAGGGTCAGCCCGGTCCCGTTGAGGACAGCCAAGGCGGCGAGCGCATCCTCGCGCTCTGGCGGAGAAAGCAGGAAATGCTTCTGCCCGTCGCGATTGATGCCGCCATGCTGGTCCTTAGCCCAGGTTTCGGCGGCGTCGAGCGCCGAAAACTGTTTGAACCGCCGCTCACCCGCGAGGCGCCGCGGAATCGTGACGCGATACGAGAGGCCGCCATCGCGGCCCGAAAACCGGTTGATAATTTCGCGAATGCGAATGCCGGAGCCGGCCGGAAACTCCCAGCGGCGCAGTTTGTTTTTTCCAGTCTGTGCCATTCGCTTCCGTCTTTTGCCGGAAGCTGCTCTCAATGTCACCCTTTTTGAGAGGAATTGGAGAGGAGTTTTATAACTCGTTGATAAAGTGGTGGAGGTGGCGGGAGTTGAACCCGTCTCTCCTGTATTTCGTTTCTGAGCTACTTCGACCATGTTTTATAGAGTAAATAGCTATGAAATGACTATTTCGTGGTCAAGTCAAACTGGCACAAAACGGCACAGAGAGGCATCCAAGATGAGAGGAGATGGGAGGAGCTATGCCGTTCCCACGTTCGTCCGCTCAAGCTGAGACTGGGCCAGGATCATATCCGAAGCTGGCCTAGTTCGCACATGAATGGATCGGTGATGAAATCGATCAGGACTGGCCGGCTTGCTGCACTCGTTACTGTGGTTGGGCTGGCCCTCCTATGGGGTGGCTGGTACGCGCTCACATTCTTTTGGCCCGTTTACGACTTCGCGCTGCGGTTGCCGTCACCGGATGGACGATACGAACTCATCGTTTTGCGCGGCGATGCGGCGGCTTTCGCCGATTTCTCTTACAACCTGTACGTTCTGCCGCGCGGCGCCGGACCACAGAATCTGTTTCCACGGACGCGCGTACACATGGCCGGGATTTGGCGCGGCTCCAAGTACCTTGTTTATTCGGGATACAACTATCCGATGTTCAGATGGACCGGACCATCTTCGGTCGAAGTCGATCTCGCCGATGCCTATCCCGAAGTTGACGAATATCACCCAGTGAAGAGGCTGGGGCAATCGACGGTGGTTGCATCGCTGGTCTTCGGGAAAACAGACGTCCGAAACGCTCGCCCTTGACGCAAGTGGACGTCGGCGAACATTGACGAATTCCAGTGGCCTTGTTGCCACTGGGCGTTGCCACTAACGTCCTTCGTTTTTGTAAGTGGCTCTGTATCAAAATGGGGTGGCCAACGTGACTCGAACCGCTTCCCGCCTTTCGGGGTCGGGGCCAATAAGGGACAGGTTCCAATACCAATAAGGGACAGGTTCAAAACGGGGGTACGATGAGGACCCTTGCCACAATAGTCCGCATGCGAACGCCGCGGATCAAGGTCCCTGCCGAGGAGGGAGAGGCCACGTACCACTGCATGTCGAGGACGGTGAACCGGGAATGGTTCTTTGACGACACGGCCAAGGAGGTGCTGCGAAAACACCTCTGGCAGACTGCCGACTTCTGCGGGGTGAAGATCATCACGCACCATCTGCTCTCCAATCACTTCCACGTCTTTGTGCGGATTCCGAAAAAGTGTCCGGTCCCCGATGCCGAGCTCTTGCGCCGGTACCGGGTGCTCCACCCCCATCCGACCAAGTACCAGACGATCCGCCTGGAGGTGATTGAAGGCTGGCTCAGGAACAACGCCCCGGAAGGCGAGGCGTGGCGCCAGAGAATGCTTAAACTGATGGGGGATCTCTCGGCCTTCATGAAGCTGTTCAAGCAGCGATACTCGATCGCCTACAACCGGAGCCACCGGCGCTGCGGACCCCTTTGGTGCGACCGGTTCAAGAGCGTCCTTTGTGAGGGGACGGGGGACGTTTTGAGGACGATGGCGCTCTACATCGACCTAAACAGCGTCCGGGCCGGGATCGTCTCCGACCCCAAGGATTACCGCTTTGGCGGCTATGCCGAGGCCGTGGCCGGCAACGTAGCCGCCCGGGAGGGATTGGCCCTGGTGTGCGGAGGGAAGGATTGGGAGGAAACCCAGGCAATCTATCGCCAGTTTCTCTTTGGTGCGGGGAGTGCGCCCAGGGAGAAGGGATGCGTCATACCGATCGATCAGTTCCGGAAGGTAATGGCAGCCGGGGGCCGGCTGCCTTTGGCCGAGGTACTGCGCTGCCGGGTGAAGTACTTTACGGAAGGGGCGGTGTTGGGGAGCAGGGCGTTTGTTCAGGAGCATCTGGCTGCGTACCGCTTGCGAACGGGAAGACGCAGAAATACCCCGGCGCCCTCGCTGCCTCGGCTGACGGATTGCGGGGAGTTGGCCGTGCTGCGGGGCGTGCGGAGCCCGGCCATCGGCTAAGTTGGCAAATCCGTCGTTCCCGGGGTTGAATTGCGCCACAGGCTGGAGCGGGGTTGCTTTGACACCGGGATTTTGGCCTTCAGAATGCCCCCGGTCGCTGTGGAAGGCACGGAAATCGGAAAACCTCCGCCATTCGACCGGATTCTTGAATGAAAATCGAAAGAAGTTGCTCAGTGTTCCCCCCGTTCCGTATTCGTTTTGAACCTGTCCCTTATTG
>PLBD01000596.1 GCA_003135315.1 Acidobacteriaceae bacterium
ATAGACCAAATGAACCACGTCGCCAGTAGCGAACCGGACGCCACCGCGATGATCGCCAGTTCGCGCCAGCGCCGGGGTCGCTTCCAGAAAACGCATAGCAGGTAATGGAGCGTGACGAACAGGCAATAAATCCCGGCGGAATAGTGCACTAAAATCCCCGCCGACAAGCAGACGAACGCGGCGGTCATCCGCAAACTGTCTTTCTTCCTCCATCCCGCCAGATAAAACCAGAGCGCCAGCACGACATAGAAGGCCGTGAACGCCTTGGTCCAGGTGAAGGTCACATTCTGCATCACCATGGGATTCATGGCGAACAACACCACCAGCGGAGCGATATACGTCTTTCGTGGTCCAGCCAGCGCCGGCATGATGAGGCAGCAGGGCAGGAACATCAGCAGGTTCAGGAAGGCAAAGACCACCTGGAAAATCTCGAAGCGGTCGCTGGTCTGCGCGAGGAAAAACGCCGCCACGACATTCATCATGGGCGGCCTCGCCGGAAGCTGGTATCCGATATAGATGGGCGTGTCAGTGGGGAAGTGGTGGAGGAAAAACAGCGATCGTTGAAAATGTTCCAGCCAGTCGCCGGACCACAGGGCCCCGGAATAGTTGCGGATCATTCCCAGGACCAGGAGCGTCCAGACCAGCAAAAAGCCAAAGCCCATCATCGCCTGCCGAACGCGAAACGACTGCAACAGCCGCACTATTTCGCGATGAGACGTGAGGCCGAGCGCCAGACAGCCGATGGAAATGACCACACAAAATATACGTGGCGTCTCTTTTCCGCTCGGAGTGAGGCAATAAACGGCCCCAAAGCTCAAGTACAGCAGTATGAGCGACAGGCCGATGGAGCCACAGAGCTTTTCCATGGGGCTCCATCGCAAATGGCGGATGAAGAAGAACCCGGGCGCAAAGCTGCAAACCGCCAACAGTACCAGCACAAGGGCCAATTGGAGCGCGAGCATCTGCACCACGTTAATTGACCGCTAGCCTCAGCACAATAGCCGCTCGTGGTCATTCTTCGATGGGCCTGCCAGCCGTTGACCGTTTGGAGCGATTAGAGCAATTCTCGTCGCGAAGATAACAGTTTCTGGTGACGGATGCGTCCTGAGCTGCAAGGCAGGTTTCAAACCTAAAACACAAATAAATTACTATTCAGAAATCAGGCCAGCGTGGAGCGTTTGGTGGGAGAACATTGAAGAACAGAAGGTTGTTTCTAGTTCAAACTTGCTCCCAGTGATAGACTCCCGAAACACGGCACTCTTACTAGATGCAAACACCGAACAATAACGGCCCGTTGTTGCAGCCACCGCCGTATCTCAACGTGCTCACTCTCGTCACTCCCATGCACAACACGGGATCGGTAGTGCCGCATCTCCGCGGCGTCCTCGAGGAGTTCATGACCGAAGTAAACCGCAGCAGCGTGCTCATGAGTGAATACACTCGGTCGAAGGCTTGGTGATGGCGGCAATCTTCCTCTTCTTCCTGGTTTCAGGTTTCTGCAGCATTCTCTACGAGTTGGTGTGGCTGCGGTTAGCGATGGCCAAGTTCGGTGTAAACGCCGCGCTGGTTTCGATCGTGCTCTCGGTTTTTATGGCAGGCTTGGGCCTCGGTTCGTGGGGCGCGGGTGTGCTGGTCCGCCGTTATGGCAATCGCCTAAAGTTCCGGCCTCTACGCCTCTACGCGCTTAGCGAACTTTTGATTGGCCTTTCCGCGCTGGTTGTGCCCTTGCAACTGGTTTGGGGCAGCCGTCTGCTGGAAACCATCGCCGACCGGGCCCCGGTTTCATCCGGTACCTATTATCTGATTTCAGGCGCGTGGCTGGCCGCGACGCTGGTTCCCTGGTGCGCATGTATGGGTGCAACCATACCGTTAGCGATGTTTGCTATCCGCAAACTCGAGAGCGCCGGCTCGCAGCGCTCCTTTAGTTTTCTCTATCTTGCAAATGTCCTGGGAGCCCTGGCGGGCGCCTGCATACCTCTATTCCTGATTGAGTTGTANNCCCCCAGCTCATCGAGCGGCCGCGGTCGACACAAGACCAAAGCAGGTTCACTCTGCTGCTTCTATTCGCCACTGGATTGGCCACGATGGGGATGGAGGTCATCTGGATCCGGCTCTTTACCCCTTATGTTGGGCCGGTCGTCTACGCATTTGCCAAGATTCTCGCGGCCTATCTGTTGGCGACGTTCGTCGGTTCGCAGGTGTATCGCATCTGGAGCCGTCGGCACAGTCACGAGGACCCGGTGCTGTGGCTTTCGCTGGTGCTTTTCGGATTGCTGCCTTTGCTGACCTCCGATGTGCGGCTAACCATCGATGTTAATTTGCGAGTTCTGCTCGGAGTAGCTCCGTTCGCTGGCATGATTGGTTTCCTCACGCCTATGTTGGTGGATCGGAGGTCGGCGGGAGATCCCGAGCGTGCCGGCCGCGCTTATGCGGTCAACGTCATCGGCTGTATCCTCGGACCGCTGCTCTCTGGATTCTTGCTGTTACCGCACTTAGGCGAGCGCGTGTCAATGCTGCTGTTGGTCCTGCCGTGGTTTTTCGCACTGGTTCTGGTGGGTCAGCGCGTCTCGCAAATGGCAACCGCTGCAAGTCTGGTCGTCGCAGCTCTGGCTGTGCTTTTCTTGACCAAGGACTACGAAAGGCAATTCGCCAATCCCGTTGTGCTGCGCGACAGCACGGCCACGGTTGTTGCCAGCGGCACTGGGATGCACAAATCGCTTCTCGTGAACGGGTATGGAATGACTGTGCTCACGCCCGTGACCAAGATGATGGCTCACCTGACGCTGGCTTCGCTCCCGGCTCCGCCGCGGAATGTGCTTGTGATCTGCTTCGGTATGGGCACAACATTCCGCTCCGTGGTCTCCTGGGGAGTGCCAGTTACCGGCA
>PLBD01000081.1 GCA_003135315.1 Acidobacteriaceae bacterium
GTCGCCGCAGCGGCGCTGTTCTATGTCGGGCTCATCATTGCCGCCGGGATGGCTGTGCCATGGCAGCGGCTGCCCGGGGCGGATCTGCCCGCTGTCGCGGCATTTCGCAGCTTGACAGCCGGCGGCTTGCTGGGGACCGTCCTGCTCGCGGCAGCCGCCATATCGCTCGCAAAAGCCTGGAGCGCAATGGTGTGGGTGGGATCACGCCTGTTGTTCGCACAGGCGCGCCATGGACTGTTGCCGCGGCAGCTGCTTCGCGTGCATCCGGTCTCCGGCGCCCCGCGAGCGGCCATCATCACCATCCTGGTGGTGACGCTCGTGGGCATCCTGGCGGGGCGCGGCGCGGTTCTGCCGATTGTCAACATGGTCTCAACCTGTATGGCGTTGAGCTACCTGCTCTGCCTCGCCGCGCTGCTGAAGGCTCGTCGAAGGGACGGACCCTCGAAGGAGTTTGCCGTGCCCGGGGGAATGCCGAGCATTGTCATGGCCCTTCTCGGCGCCGCCGCGATGGTTGGTTTGGCGCTCGGCAAGCCTTGGCTGGACCATCCAGGCACCGTCCCGCTGGAGTGGATCATGCTGCTGAGCTGGGGAGCGGTCGGCGCCTGCGTCCGCGCGGTCGTGCTGCTGGCCGCACGGCTGTCGAGACCTGCCGCCGAATGCCCGCCATGAAGGGGCCGAGTTCGACGCGTACCTGGTCCTCCTCGCTGGCGTCCCACCTGGCGGTGATCGGCGCCGCCGTCGGACTCGGCAGCGTCTGGCGCTTTCCCTATCTTGCGGGCATGTATGGAGGGGGTGCCTTCGTGGCCGCATTCTTCCTGGCGTGCGCATTCATTGCGACCCCCCTCCTGGCGGCCGAGCTCCTGGTGGGCCGCGCAACTCACCGCAATCCGGTGGACGCCGCCGGCGTATTCGCCGAGGACAGCCCGGGCGGCTGCCGGTGGAACGCCATCGGAGTCCTCGGAACTCTCGCGGCGTTTCTGATCAACTCGTACTACGTGGTGATCGCCGGCTGGGTCCTTCGATACCTGTGGCTATGCGGTTCCGGGGCACTCGAGGGCATGAGCGGGCCGCAGCTGACGGCGGTATTCCGATCGTTCATGGCCAATCCGATCGCCATGGGTACCTGGCAGGTCGCGTTCCTCCTGCTCGCCGCACTGATTTCGGCGGGCGGATTGAGGCGCGTCATCGAGGCGGCGAATCGCATTCGAGCGCCGGCCTTTCTCCTGTTGATGCTGGTCCTGGTCGCCTACGCGTGCATGATCGGCGATGTGGCCCGCGGCCTGCGATTTGCCCTATGGCCCAACTGGTCGCGTCTGTCGGCGGCGGGGGTGCTTGCGGCGATCGGCCAGGCTTTCTTCGCCACCGGAGTCGGCATGGCGATGATGATTGCCTATGGTGCGTATGTCCCCCGCTCCGTCTCGCTGCTGCGGTCGGCGTTGGCCATTTCAGGATCGATCCTGCTCGTCTCCCTGCTTGCGACGCTGATCATATTTCCGCTGGTATTCCGCTATGGCGTCGATCCGGCTCAGGGGCCTGAACTCGTGTTTCAGGTGCTGCCCACCCTGTTCGCGGAAATGCCCGCGGGACGACTCGTCGGGTCGCTGCTTTTTTTCGCTCCTCGTATTGGCGGCCCTCACTCCGACGGTGGCCGCGATGGAACCGGCGGTGTCGTGGCTCGAGGCGCGCCGTTTTACGCGCCGCCGCGCCGTCTTGACGACGGCGGTGGCCACCTGGGTCACGGGGATCGGCTCAGTGTTGTCGTTCAATGAGTGGTCCGGTTGGCACCCGATGGCGTGGCTGCCTCGCTGTCGAGACATGACGTTCTACGCGCTGACGGATTTCGTGGCCTCGAACGTCATGCTTCCCGCCGGGGCTTTGCTGACAAGCGCCCTGGTGGGTTGGGTCGTCGTTGGGCCTCGGCGCGAACGCGAAATCGATCGGGAGCCCGCGAGGCTGCGGCAGTTGCTATGGATATTGCTCAAGTACCTGTGCCCGGCCGCGATCGCTGCGGTTTGTCTGGCTGCGATCATCCATCGCTCATGAGGACAGCTGCGCAATGAACATCCGTGCCGATCAACCTAAGTGCCGACGGGAGCCACGCCCATGTTGATACGAGTCCTCTACCTGAGTGTGTTTCTCGCGGCCGGGCCGGCCGCCTCGGCGTCGGCCGACGACGCCCGCACCCTACATCGCGTTGCCGACGAATACTTCGAGTGGCGCCAGCACAATGACTCCCTGGCGTATCCGCCGCTCGACACCATGGCGCGGCTGAGCCATATGCCCGTGATTCCCGACATATCCCTGTCGGCCGCCCGGCGCGCGGGCCGCGTCGCCGGCGGCTGGCTGGACGTCCTCGCGCCCATCTCCTACACCGCGCTCAGCCACGAGGACCAGCTGACTTTGGACGTCCTCCGATGGGATCTGCAGAACTACGCCGAAGCGGCCCGCTACTACTGGCTCGACTTTCCGATCAGCGTCTATGGCACGCGCCTGGCGGCGGTGCACGACATTCTGACGGGCTACGTGTTTCACGGTCAAGGTGATGCCGGCCGCTACCTTGCGCTGGTCCTCCAGTACTCCGTGCTGATCGACCAGATGACGGACAAAATGCAGGGGCAGCTCGCACGGGGCATCGTCATGCCGGTTGGAGAGATCGACGTTTCCCGGCGGTTCATTGCATCGCTGGTTACCGAGCCCCGGAACTCCCTTTGGTACGTGACATCGGAACGTCTTGCGCAGTTGCCCGCCGATCAATCGCAGCGCTTTCAGGATCAGGTCCGGTCGGCGATCGAGCGGAAGATCATCCCGTCGCTGCGGCGAATGCTGGCATTTCTCGACGGCGGCTATAGGACCAAGGCGCCGACCGCCGTGGGGCTCGCTCAATACAAGGACGGTGCCGCCTATTATCGGTGGCTGGTGCGGTTTTATACGACGGAGGAGCTGAGTCCGGAGGCCGTTCACCACATGGGTCTGGCGCAGGTGGCGCGTCTGGAGGCGCAACTTGCCGCCGTCCAGTCGGAACTTGGGATCCCGGGCGGATTCGAGGGAATGCGCGCCGCAGCTGAGAAAGTCCCGCGGCTCCATGCGCGCAGTTCCGAGGAAGTTGGCGAGCGCCTCAATGCCTACCTGCGGCGCATCGAGCCCGTCGTCCCCCATTTCTTCTCGAAGATGCCGAGCGCACCTTATGCGGTGCGCCGGTTGGGGCCGGCGCTGGAGGGCGGACTGACGTTCGGGTACTACCAGGATCCGACGCCGGCGAGCCCGGCCGGAATCTACTGGTACAACGGATCATCGCTGGATCACCGCTCCATGCTGACGGCCGGCGCGCTGATCTATCACGAGCTCATTCCCGGTCACCACATGCAGCACAGCTTTCAAGTGGACAACGAAGCTCTCCCGGCATTCCGGCGATATGGAGGATCCAACGCCTTCGACGAAGGTTGGGCTACGTACGCCTCGGATGTTGCGGGCGACATGGGAATGTACACGGATCCCTACGATCGCTGGGGCCTGATCGCTGACCAGCTGATGGTCGCTACCCGTCTCGTGGTCGACACCGGATTGAATGCCTTGGGCTGGTCGCGCGAAAGCGCTTCCGAATACATGTCAGCCCACACATTCCTGAGCTCGCAGGAAATCGGCACGGAGACGCTTCGCTACTCCTCCGACATTCCCGCGCAGGGATTGTCGTACGCGACGGTGTCCGAAAAAATCGAGAACATTCGTGAGCGGGAAAAGGCGGCATTGGGAGACGCGTTCGATATCCGCCGGTTTCACGATGCGGTGCTTCTGTCCGGAGCGTTGCCGATGCCCGTGCTGGAAAAGCACGTCCACTGGTATCTTCGCCAGGCTCCGTGATGATGCGCCGGGCGCAGGTGAGGCAGGATCGGGCTAGACGTCATGGGCCACCATGAGCAGGCGGGCTGGCGAATTTGAGAATGGAAAAAGGTCTGCCTCCGCAGTACCGTGGGTTGCGCGCTTTCGCGTGCCGAGCCACATGTAGAGCGTCGCAAGGGCATCATCTACACCAAGCACAGGAGGCAGACCCTGGATGAGATTATCACGGCCTATATTGGGCTGGACGCACATGCCGAGTCGACGGCAATTGCAGTTGCCGAGGCCGGAAGCGCTGCACCACGGTTCATCGGAACGGTGGGGGCTAAGTTCTCGGAATTGAGCAAGGCGCTGGGGAAGCTCGGCGAGTCGGAGAGTCTTCGGATCGTCTACGAGGCGGGGACGTGCGGCTTTGCCACGGTGCGACAGTTGCAAGGCGGGCAATTACTGCGAGGTGGTGGCGCCTTCGAAGATAGCGCGCCGCCCGAGCGATCGGGTCAAGACCGATCGGCGCGATGCACTTACCATGGCCGGCCTGGCGCGAGCGGCGCAGTTGAGCTTCGTGGTGGTGCCGAACGAGCGAGATGAGGCAATGCGGGACCCGAGCCGTGTGCGGATCGATGCGGTTTGCGCCCGGCTCAAAAGGGGTGTTTACCGAAAGCTGCCAAAGGTCACGGTTTGCATTGAACAACTTTTCTGGATCCATGGGAATTCAATCATTTAGGATGATCAAGAAATTGACATTTGTTGCGCAAAATGCTTGTTGCCAAGGCGTTGAAAAGTCCGGCTTTTTCGGAGAAACCGGTCACTTTGAGCGCGAACCGGCAATCACCCCCTTGGAATGCGCCGTGGAAGAAACCGATGATCGAGGACGGAAGAAGCGCACGACGGAAGCCAAGGACAGCGGACGCGGCATCCCGCAGGGCTCTCGCATTTCCCCACTGCTGGCAAATCTGTATATGCGCCGGTTCGTGCTGGAACGGAAGCGGCGCGGGCTGGAGAAACGTCTCCGCTCGCGTATCGTGACCTGGGCGGATGATCTGGTAATCATGTGCCGGCGCGGGAAGGCTGAAGAAGTCCTGCAACGCCTGCGCGACATCATGGCCACGCTGAAGCTAACGGTCAACGAGGAGAAGACACGAATCTGCAAGGTCCCGGAAGACCAGTTCGACTTCTTGGGCTACCCTTTCGGGCGGCTGTACAAACGGACGACGGGGCAAGTCTATGTGGGTGTGCGGCCGTCGAAGAAAAGCATCCGGCGCATGGTTGAGAGGATCCATGCGATGACGGCGATCTCCGCAACGTGGCAAGAGGCCCTACAGATGGTGGAGAAGTTGAATCGTACGCTGCTCGGCTGGGCAAACTACTTCAGTGTAGGTACGACCCGTGGCGCTTATCGCGCGCTCGATCAGTACACGACTGTGCGGTTACGTCGGTAGCTGCGGCATAACCACGAGCTCAGGCGCAAACGGGGCCGGAGCTATCCACTCTCGCACTTGTAGGGGCACATTGGGCTCGTCCGTCTGACTCAGCTTGGCCGCGGTCCGTCGTGGGTGAAGGCGTGATGTTCTGTCCGAGAGCCGGATGTGGGAGATCTGCCAGTCCGGTTCGTTGAGCGGGATGTGGAAACGGAGCTATGCGACGGTTATTTGGGCACCGCCAGACGAAAGGGGCGGCATCAGACAAACCAAGCCTACGGCCACGGCGCGGCATCTTGACTCTACCGTTTTGGCCCATTGCCTGCCACTCGCTATATTTGCGCAGTTAAATTGGATCGGAAACGCTGGTTTGGCGCGAATGATCGGTCCCTTTGCGCCCATCCTTTGAGAGTGGAATTGGCCTAGCCCGTTATCCGCCATTGGGGAGTACCTTGCGTATCGGCGCTCCGGGTTTCATTAGCGCTACAGAGTTTCGACCGACAGACTATCCATTCGATGGGCGCGACCATTCGTCGCGAGGCGTAACGCTCCGTGCGACGCTAGGGGCCTTGGAGCGGGAAACCCGACTGTCGTCTATACTCAGGTGCGCCTTGGAGTCGGTCTCAACAACGTTCAATTATTCAGGGATCATGCCATGCATCGATGCTGCACAGCTTTGCTGATGGGACTTATGTGTCTGGCTGCGACCGACACCACGCACGCCGACAGCGCAACGGCGCCACCATCAGCCCGTGAACTGCTGCGGGAGCTGGTAGAGATCAACAGCACGCACGCGCACGGCTCCACCGAAGCGGCCAAGGCGCTGGCCGCGCACTTTCTCGCCGCTGGCTTCGCGGTGCAAGATGTCACGTTCCTGGCGCCTGCCGATTATCCGAACAAAGGTAATCTCGTCGTGCGCCTCCGCGGTCGCGGGCGGGGGCGTCCCGTTCTGTATATCGGACATCTCGACGTCGTCGAGGCCAAACGAGACGATTGGAACTACGATCCGTTCAAGTTGACGGAGCATGACGGCTGGCTGTACGGCCGTGGTGTCATCGACATGAAAGGTCAGGACGTAGCCATGGCGGTCGCTCTGATGCGTCTGAGACGGGAGGGTTTCCAACCGGCACGCGACTTGATAGTAGCCTTTACTGCTGATGAGGAGGCGGGTGGCGATGCCAATGGCGTCAGCTGGCTGCTGGCCACACATCGAGAACTCATCGATGCACAGATCGTGATCAACCCCGACGGCGGCGAAGCCGGCATGAAACAAGGCCGCAAGCTCTACGTGGCCGTCCAGACCAGCGAGAAGAATTTCCTGACTTTTGGCGTCGAGACCCCCGACAAGGGCGGCCACAGCTCCCGCCCGACGGCGGACAATCCGATCTATCGGCTGGCCGCCGCGCTCATGCGCCTTTCGCAATATCGCTTTCCAGTGCATTTGACCGAGACCACCAAGCAGTACTTCGAGCGCCGCGCCGAACTGGAAACTGGGCAGACACAGGCGGATATGCGCGCAGTGGGTATGGGAAGCGCCGATCAGGCGGCCATCGAGCGTTTGTCGGCCGTCGTCGAGACGAACATCATGCTGCGCACCACTTGCACAGCAACCCAGATCGAAGGCGGCCACGCCGAGAACGCGTTGCCGCAGCGCGCCCGCGCCACGTTGCAGTGTCGAGTTATACCGGGCGAATCGGCAGATTCGGTTCAGGCGGCACTGCAGACCGTACTGGCCGACCCGCTCGTCAAATTCAGCACCATCACGCCCGCGACCCCCAGCCCGGAATCGCCCCTAACCCCCTCTCTTGTGCGCGAGGTCGAGAACGTGGTGCACGGCCTATGGCCCCACGTCATCGTCCTGCCAGAGATGTCCCCGGGCGCGAGCGACAGCCGCTACACGCGAGCGCTGGGCATGCCCAGCTACGGGATCGACGCCATGTTCGATGACTTGGACGACGGACGCGCCCACGGACGGGACGAACGGATCGGAGTGCAGGCCTTTGATCAGGATGTCGAGTTTACCTACCAATTGATGAAGGTGCTCGCGCGGAATTAAGCCGGCCCGCCCAGCTTGGCGACATACCAGTTTCTATGCGAGAGCTAAGATTTCGCAACTGCGATTTCGAGGAGCACGCTGCCGGAGTTCCCACTAGCGGTCGCTGGTGACAGGCAGCACTGGTTCGCGTGGAGTCCTTTAGAGTTTCCCGTATGCGTCATTTTCCGCGCCGGCGGCCTGTGCCGGACCTTGGGGCACGCTGATGGCGAGCGCTACGTCAGAAGGCTCCAAAGCCTTTCGTCCAATCGCGCGGCCCTTTAGTGGAACAGCGCCACCAGCCTTCATGGTGCCGATGCGGCGGAATCCACCATTCGACCCACAGGACGTGAACCCTCATCCGTTGCGAGCGCTCCGGATGATAAGTGCCACACGCCGTTACCCGCCCGCTGTCTGTGTGCCAAGAAGCGACCGCCCGCAGACCGTGGTGTGAAATCTCCGGTCTTGGGACCCGGACCTCCGTCGATTCCCTTCGGTCCGGGATGCGGGACAGTATCGTCAATCCGAGCGCAGCGGTCAGGAAGCTCTCCAGGAGTCCCTCCATCATCGCCTGAGACGTGTCGATGTCCATGTCGCCCCTTTGCTCGACTTCTCTCTCTGCTCCCGTTGTTTGCCCCGCGTGCCCCCCACTTTGCGCTCGGTAGCTCATGCTGGAATGAATAACAGCAGCCGCTAACCGACCGCAAGGGGATGACGAGGGAGTGGGCTGCGATCCCGATGCGCGTCAAAGAAGTCTGCCATGACCGCTCCGATGGTTGGTCAGCGGCCGGGCGCCGCGACCTGTGACGTAGTATTTGTAACCGTTTCACGCCAAAGGGTCTCGGCCAACCGCTACGATTTCATACCCGAACGGCAGCGATGCATCGATGAGCCATTCCCACACCGACAACGCGAACGTCCGCATCGCAAAGAGCTCGTAGCGACTCGGCCCACTTCGATAGATCACGACAGGAGTGTGATGCAATCCTGTTTGCGCGAATCGACCTGGAACGAAGACATCGGTGTGGAGATCTAGCGCAATTCCCTTTGCCAAGAGATCCCGCGCAGCGGATCCTTCGACGACAATACGCGTTCGGCTGTGCGAAAGTGACGTAACGGCACCGACATCTGGCCTCACTGAGACTACCAGGTCACGCAATAGATCATCACCGTCCGGTATCACGATCCAGTACTGCTCACTGCCGGTCTTGAGTAGACGCAGATCACCAGCATTCAATACTTCCCCTGTGTTTGTTGGCAGATCCAATCGGAAAATGGAGCGTAATGTGCTCTCTAGCTCCAGTGATGTCGCCGCGAATGCCGCTATCTGCACAAGGTCCCAACCTATTGCCTCTCCGATTCGTACCCGCCGGTGACCGTCCGCCCCATTGCAACCGTGTGGGCTCATGGCGCCGACGATTGCCGATTTACGATCAAACACGTAGGCGCTCCCCGGTGGGGTCGAGGAACATCGGCGCCACGATGCGCGCCTTCACTTGTTCTCCTTTGAGGGGATAGGCGCACACGATTTGCTCGCCTTCGTGTATAAGACCGCCTTGATACAGGCCTAACGCGACAAACTTCTCTAGCTCGTTCGACCAAGTCACCGAGGTGATGTAACCACGACCGTGGCCCTCGATGCTTTCGGCGGCTGCGAATAAGATCGAACCGCCGCGGAGCCGTTTCTCGGACTCCAGACACTCGATCCCTACCAGGCTCCAGCGATCCGACGACTGCAGCGACGGCCGTTTTCGTAGCTCGCAGCCTACGAAGGGTTTCTCTTTGCTCGCCATCTTGCCCAAACCAAGATCATCGAGCGTATTGCGGTGATCGAGTTCCAGGCCGGCGACGTGGCCCTTCTCGACGCGCAGCGATGCTAGAGCCTCTAGTCCGTAGGGTCGGATGCCAAGGGGTGCTGCTCGAGTGAGAAAGTGTTCCCATAGGCGTACGCCGAAGTCGGCAGGCGTGTAAACCTCGTAAGCGAGTTCACCGGAAAAACTCAGGCGAATCAGCCGTAATGGAACTCCATCAAGATCGATTTCAAGGCATCCCATATATGGAAGCGTCGCGTTGGAAACGTCATGACCCGGCAGAGCGAGCTCCAGCGCCGCCCGGGCCTTCGGACCCGAAATCACCATGCCGGCCCATTCGTCCGTGACCGACGTTACATGCACCTGAAGATCCATCCATGCGGTTTGGAGAAGGAATTCCAGCCACGACATTACTTCACCCGTTTGCGCCGTGGTCGTCGTCATGAAATAGCGGAATTCGGACAATCGCGTGGTTGTGCCGTCGTCGAGTACCGCTCCGTCGTCAGTCAGCATGACGCCGTAACGCGCCTTGCTGACAAGGAGCTTTGCGAATCCATTGACGTAGATTCGATTGAGCAATTCCGCGGCGTCTGGACCCTGGACATCGATTTTTCCCAATGTGGAAATGTCTGATATCCCTACCGAGTTCCGCACCAGCCGCATTTCCTCAATATAAGCACTCCCGACGTCACTGCCTGCCCAGCGATACCACCAAGCACGCATCCAAAGGCCGGCTTCGATCATTTCCCCGCCATGATTGAGATGCCAATCATGCAGTGGCGAACGCCGTGTCGGGCGAAAGTGTCGTCCAAGCGTTCGGCCCGCAAGTGCTCCGATAGCGATGGGCGTAAAAGGCGGCCGAAACGTCGTGGTGGCCGTCGCAGGAATCTCCACGTCGCGCAAGGATGCCATGATGGCAAAGGCATTAATGTTGCTGGTCTTGCCCTGATCAGTGCCCATACCGAGGGTCGTATATCGCTTCAAATGTTCAACCGAGGTGTAGCCCTCCTGGTGCGCGATCGTGAGATCCTTGACTGTCACATCGTTCTGGAAATCCACAAATGCCTTGGCGCGTCGGCGATGGGGCAAATGCCAGATAGGCTCGATTCGATAGCGCTCTTGAGCGACCGCGTCCTCAATGTTCGGCGCCAGAACGGACAGTTGGTTCGGGGGCATATTACGCCCACAGGAGGCCGCCGCGCTGCGGCCAGCTTCAATTCCCTCGCGGATTGCCGCACCCAACCCGAAGGACCCTCCGAGGGCGCCCGCGCCAAACTGACCCCGGGCGTAACCACCTGGCACAAAGGCTGCAATGTCCTCGCGATAGCGGGGCTTGATCCCTCCATGCGAGGTCAGGTGGACTACCGGCGACCAGCCGCCCGCCATACAGACGAGATCGCAGTCTACTTTGCGACCTTTAGCTGGCCGAGTATGTTCTGAGGCGTTTGAAAGCCTCGGAGCTTCCGCGATAATCACGGACTTAACGGACTTCCTGCCCAGGACATCAACTATAGCCGAGCCCAGCACTAATTCGATCCGTAGAGCTTCGGTCCTGGCGGTAAGTGATTGATCGATCTCACGCCGCAGATCCGCAATGATGACAGTGGCGCCTACTCGCGCGAGATCGAAGCCAGTTGAGTAAGCGCTGTCGTTGTTGGTTACGATCACCATCCGCTGTCCGCACGCAACCGCGAACCGATTCAGATAACTGCGCACGGCTGAGGCGAGCATCACACCAGGACGATCGTTGTTGGCGAATACGAGTGGCCGCTCTATCGCGCCAGTGGCAAACACAATGGCACGAGTCCGCAACGTGGTCACGATTTGCCGCGCCTCGCCCTTGGTCGGATCCGGTCGCAGATGCTCGCGCCGCTCCACGAGTACCACCGTTCCGTCATCATAGAGTCCTTGTGCTGTCGTGCGGCGCATTATTTCGACATTGGGCAGCGACTTGATCTCCATCTCGATGTGTTGACGCCATGCCTCGGCAGGTCCCGTCGCCTCTTCCAGCAACAAGCTACCGCCCAAAAGCAAATCCTGCTCAACGAGAATAACGCGTGCCCCAGCGCGCCCGGCCGTTAGCGCGGCGGTCAAGCCTGCAGGGCCAGCACCGATGACCAACACGTCGGTAAACGCATACCGAGTTTCATAGCGATCGGGATCGCGCTCATATGAACCCCGGCCTAGGCCCGCGGCACGGCGAATGAAGGGTTCGTAGAACATCCATGCACCGCGGGTGGGCCCCATGAAGGTCTTGTAGTAAAAGCCCGCGGCGAGGAGCGGCGCTACACATGAGTTGACCGACATGAAGTCGAGTCCCACTGAGGGCCACCCATTCTGGCAGCGGGCCGACAGGCCTTCGGCTATGTATGTGGTAGTACCGGGGATATTCGGCTCTCTCCGGCCACCTTCCCCTAACGTGAACAGGCCATTAGGCTCTTCGCTCCCGGCCGAAAGAAAGCCTCGTGGACGGTGATATTTGAAGCTGCGGCCAATTAGCGTCACGCCATTGGCCAACGAAGCGGAGGCCAGCGTGTCGCCATGAAAGCCTCGCATGGACCGGCCGTCGAGCGAGAATTCTACGGGTCGACTGCGATCAACGCGACCGCCGGTCGACACACGTGAAGGCCCGCGCGTCATTTGGGCTCACCCTCACACGTCACCACGTCCATCCGCGCAAGACGCGACTCGCCGGGTTCATTGGTTGCGGTATTGCGCTCGAGCACCAACCATTGACGGCAACCGAGCACGTGCTGCCAGTACTCGCGATGCAATCCCTTTGGATTGTCGAAAAGAAAGACATAGTCGTGCCAGACTTTCGGATCCGCCGTCTCACGGGACGGTCGTGGTTTCGTCGCATCGCCGCCATAGCGAAATTCGGTATAGTCCCGCTCACCACAGATCGGACACATTATCCTCAACATCGCATCACTGCTTGTACGTCCAATTGCCGACGCCGTAGTCATCCAGTTCTCTGCCGCGCGCAAAGCGATCCAGGCTATAGCAGCGACTCAATGGGTGCTCATCGTCATTGGCAATCGTGTGCGCAAAGCACCACCCCACGGCCGGCGTCGCTTTGAAGCCCTGATAACACCAACCCCCATTCAAATAAAGATCACGCAGTGGAGTGCGGCAGATGAAAGGACTGCCGTCGGGCGTCATATCTTGGATACCAGCCCAATGACGTAGCAGTCGTAGCCTCGAGATCGAAGGAATCAAGGCGACCGCGCATTCAGCCACTGTCTGCACTTTAGGGAACTGCCCGCGCTGGGTATAGCTGTTAAATCCGTCAATGTGGCCACCGAACACGAGGCCCCCCTTATCGGATTGAGAGATGTAGAAGAGTTCGGCGCCGAAGGAAATCACGTGATCGAGAAAAGGTTTTATCGGCTCCGAGACGAAAGCTTGTAAGAGATGGCTCTCAATAGGGAGGCGTAAACCCGCCATAGCAGCAAGGTGGGACGAATGGCCCGCCACGGCAATCGCCGTTCGACCAGCCGATATCCGACCTCGCGTGGTATTCACGCCTCGCACTCGGTCGCCGTCGATTACGAAGCTGTTGACCTCGCAGTTCTCGATGACGTCGACGCCGAGCGAATCAGCCGCGCGCGCGTAACCCCACGCGACGGCATCGTGGCGAACGGTGCCGGCACGTTGCTGGAAAAGGCCGCCGCATATTGGAAAGCGCGCTTCCCCCGAATGATCGAGATAAGGCAGCAGCTTAATCACTTCCCCTCGATCGAGTAATTCGGCATCGATTCCATTCAGACGCATGATGTTGCCTTTTCTGGCAAGCACATCCATCTGGCTCGGTCCGTGCGCGAGCACGATTTGACCTCGCTGAGACAGCATCACGTTGAAGTTGAGTTCGTGAGACAGGCCTTCCCATAACTTCATGGAATACTCGAAGAATTGCGTATTCCCGTCGAGAACATAGTTCGAACGAACCAAGGTGGTGTTGCGCCCAAGATTGCCCGAACCAATGTAGGCACGCTCTACCACCGCGATATCCTTGATCCCGTGATGAGCGGCGAGATAGTAGGCCGTTGCTAATCCGTGACCACCGCCACCAATGATCACAACGTCGTAGGTGGGTTTAGGGTCAGGGACGCGCCAAGCGCGAGGCCATGGAGTCTCCGCCACGGCATGACGAAGTAATGAGAGTGCAGAGTAGCGTGGGCGCATAGAAGGCCAAGCCTAGCTGTCTTTTGTTATCGAACAAAGCGTATTATTCTGATAACAATGATCGAAAAGCGAGATGAGCATGAAACTTGATCTCAAAGCCGTCGAGGCGTTGGACGGAGTAGTCAGATACGGCGGATTCGGTCGGGCGGCGAAGCGCTTGCACCGGGTGCAGTCGTCAATCAGCCACCAGATTGGAAATATGGAGAGGCAACTGGGTGTGCGCCTCCTCGATCGTGACGGTCATCGCGTGCGGCTGACGCCTGCGGGGGAAGGCGTATTGGCGGAGGGCCGCCGGCTCCTGGTTCAAGCTGAAAGGGTTCGTTCAGTGGCGCGACAATTCTTAGAGGGGTGGGAACCCCAGTTGCTGATCGTCATCGATGGGATCGTGCCGCTGGATCCCGCGTTGGCGGCGGTCCGTACCCTAACGACGGAAGGTGTACCGACTCGCATCCAGGTCAGTGTCGAGTTTCTACGTGGCGTGCAGACGCGCTTCGAAAACGACCGGGGCGATTTGATGCTGGCGGCGGACTACATGCCCAACACCTATCTGCAAGACGAGGCGCTGCCGGAAATGGACTGCGTGCTATGCGTCGGCCAGTCTCACCCGCTTGCAAAAGCCTCTACCGTCTCACTCTCTGAGCTTCAAGATCATGTGGAACTCTCTGTGCAACGATCTAGCGAAGAGCAGGAGGGAGATCGACATCTGTTCGGTTGCGAACGGCGAGTCTACCTCCCGAGCTTCCAGACCAAACGAGAGGCGCTCGTGATGGGAGTTGGGTTTGGGTGGATGCCATTTCATCTGGTTTGGGAAGATCTTCGCTCGGCTCGCTTGCGCGAGCTCCCCTACGTTGGCGGCGCGCGCTATCGGTTCACGCCGCGTCTGGTGCATCGATTGGACCGACCGCTGGGACGAGCGGGAGTGCGGTTCGTTGAATTGATGCGCAGCAGCGCGTGGCCCCATGTGATTTTGCCCCAGAAGCGCCACCGGAAAAGGCGATGACAATGACGCGCGGCCCTATCGGAGCTTGCCGTGGCCACCTGTACTCTCCTGCTGATCGGAATAAACCATTGGGGTCGCGTACTTTTCATGCAGAAACTAGCGGTTTCTCTAATACGACGCACCATTGAGAGACTTTTGGGTGGCTGGATTCAAGGCGTACCCTCCCGTTTTTGGGCGGAGGGCGAGGCATGGGGTGCCCGCAAGGAAGGGAATTTTACGTACGATGTCTAGCGGCGATGCGCCATCAAAGAAATCAGCAAGTTATGCCCTCGACCGAAGGTAGCGTTCCAACCGAGGTATGCGAGAGTGGCGATATTATTGAGATCGAGTACTTCGCGGTGTCCGGCGTACGTAACGCTCCGAATCTTGAGGCCATCCCGAAACGATAATTGCCGGCCAGTCTGTCGCAGTGCAGCGTGCGGCGGTGGTCGAGCGTCAATTCCTCGCAGATGTTCCGACAAAGCTGGGTCTGACTCTGCAAGAAGGGCGAGCGATTCTCACCGGCATTGAACATGAGGTGGTTCAATCCCAGGTAGAACTCCAGAGCGGTGCCGCGAGCGTGTGCGAGGACTGCCAGGGTCGACTGCGCATCAAGGATATAAGAAAACGTCGCCTCGAGGATCGTGCATCAGCATTACCACGTACAGACCCGGCGGGTATACTGGCCTAAAGTTGCAGCGAAAAGCTTGATCAGGAGACGGTCATGAGCACGAACAAAGACCAGGTCAGAGGCCACGTCAAAGAAGCGAAGGGCAAGTCCCAGAGAACTCTCGGCAAGGCTCAAGCCAGCTTGGTGACGTCAAGCAACGCGTGAAAGAATCATCCGGGAAGCGGCGCTGACCTTCGCCAAACGAACTGAACTGTGTGGGGGCTGATGCCCTTAGCCATTCGGAACGAATCGAGGAGACAACATGAATTCACTCAAGGGTGCAGCGTTGGCGCCGATCGTTGGCGGTATTCTGGGCTTGGCCTACGGCGGATTTACCTACACCAAGGAGACCCATCAGACCAAGATTGGCCCCTTCGAAATGTCGGTGAACGAGAAGCAAACAATCAACATCCCAGTATGGGCCGGCATTGGGGCGATAGTGCTCGGTGGGGCATTACTGTTCGTGAGTGGCAGAAAAACCTAGACGAGCGAATTTAAGAAGGCAATCACGTTTTTGACGGGGGCACGCATTTTAAATTGCGCGTGCGAAAGAATTCTTCGCCGCCTCCTTAGCGAAAATCCGAACACAGCGGCTGCGGGCCGCATCCGTATCACCACGTACAGACTTTGCAGACAACCTGGCCTAGCGTCGCGACCGATAGGGCATTACCGCTTGAGTTATTAGTAGGAGGACGTCATGAGTATCAATAAAGATCAGGTGAAGGGCCGCGTCGAAGAGGCGAAAGGAAGCATCAAAGAAGCTACCGGCAGGGTTGTCGGTGATGCGACGCTGGAAGCGAAAGGCAACATTCAGAAGAACCTCGGCAAGGTTCAAGCGAAGGTTGGCGATATCAAACAGGATTTGAAGGACTCCGCGAAATAGGGGACTTTGCTTCAGGCCATTCTAACGGCCAGCAGCACGCTCTTCAGCCGCAATATTTCTGTCGAATCAGGGGGATTCATGCGCTCGGTGCGTGTGCATGGATTTCTCCTTGCTACTGTACCTCAACCTGGGCATTCGGGAGAGTAACCGGAAGTGGGGGTGGACGACGCAGCGAACAAAGGCAGCTCAACACCGAAACAGCAGTCAGCCGCTCGTTTCAAGGCTGATCTCGTCGTCTGTATTTATGCCTGACGAGCGCCCTTATGGTGTTGCGCGGTGGTTATCCCCAACTTCCACTTGCTCTCAGCCCGAGTGTTGCGTCGCCGCAATGTTCCTGCTAAATCAGAATGTCCTCTTTTCATCTATCTAGAAAGGTCCTCTTCGGACCTGCCGTTACGCTACTTCGTCGTAAGCGGTAACCACGTGACGTACTTCCGACTCGGATAGGGATCTGGACAATGGCCTCCGGTTTTTCAACAACTGGAGCGAGCGATGGAGAAGATCAAGCAGCGGCGGTATCGGGCGAAGACGTGGCGTAAGATTCTGGACCGATTTGAGGAGAGTGGATTGGCGGCGCGCGCATTTTGCGCGCGTGAGCGGATCAGTATGCAGAGTCTGCGACGATGGCGGACGCGGCTGCACGATTTCGCGTAATGGA
>PLBD01000326.1 GCA_003135315.1 Acidobacteriaceae bacterium
GAAGGGGACGGCCTTTAGGCCGTCCGTAAATGCCGCAAATATCGATGCGGCTTTAGCCGCTGAGGGACTTCGCCTTGACTTGATCAGGGTCGCCCTAGGGCGAGACTCTAAACACAGTACCCATACCATGCGTTCCGCCGCCTTGGGTGGTGACGTACGCGTACCCATCATTTCCATTGAATGCGACACGGCTGATAGGGTAAGCTCCGTCGTTTTGCACTCCACCGAACGTCCACAGATTACTGTACTGCCACCCGCCGTTGGAATTGTAGGTCCAGGAAAAGATCGAGCCATTTCCGTAGCTGCCGTCCCCAGTGGTTGTACCGTAGAAGTTCTTCTCTCCATGTGCGCCGTCGGTAGCGATCAGGCTGGCCCAAGGACCCTGGGGCCACCCCCACGACGAGTTGCCGCTTGTAAAGTGGTAGAGCAAGCTAAAGCTCCATCCGTCGTTTGCGTCTAACTTGAAAAGGGTACCGCCCGCAGCGTTGTAGTAGGTATCCTCGCTGGTGGTGCCGTAGAGATTGCCGTGTTGATCAAAAGTCAGCCCACCAATAGGATCTGCGCCGTCGCCGCTGCCTTGAAAGTTGTAGAGAATATTCTCCGTCCAGCCGGATCCCGAAGGCGTCAATTGGAAAACCGCACCGCAAAGGCTGCCGCACGCTTCGCCATAGAACTCGCTACCGTAGAGATTGCCGGATCCATCAAAGACAACTCCTCCCAAGGGCCATGCATCGCCGTTTACACCGAAACTGTAAAGCACGGTTTCCGTCCAACCGCCGCTGGTTGGGGTGAGTTCGTAAACCGCCCCAGCGCCAATCGCACCGCCTATTGCGGTCGTTCCGTAGAGATTTCCGGCTTCATCGAATATTAGGTCGCCGACGAAGGGATTGCCTCCATCTGAGCCGCCGCTGAATCGATAGAGCACGGACTCCGTCCATCCTCCGGCGGCATCGGACTTCGTCCCTCCTACGGCATTGGGAGGGACGTGGGTCGGCGGGCTCAGCTTGAATACCGTACCGCAGCCAGTCAGCGAAAGCCAAAAATTGCACCCTCCGTCTATGCCTCCGGACAGTGTCGTGCCATAGAGGGTGCCGCCCGGACCTAAGATGACCCTGGAAATAGGAGCAGAGCCATCCGATCCTCCCTGGAAGCTGTAGAGGGTCGTAAACACCCAACTGGAACCTCGCTTCGAGAGTTGAAAGACCGTCCCATTACTGTTGGTTCCGCCACCACACAACTGTCCGCAGGTTGTGCCATACAGATTTCCTGCTCCGTCCGCTGTCAAGCCAGACGAGGGATAGCCTCCATCCGCTCCGCCGGTGAAGTTGTAGATCACGCCGGTCTGCGCTTGCGTTGATTGGGTCAACACAACCGTCAGCGCGGACACAACTGCTATCGCCAGCGCGGCCGCCGTCACGCGCGAGATGACGTTGAAAGATAGATTGCGAAATTGCTTTTTGCCGTGCATGGGTTTTGCCTCCTCGCCACGGGGTGGCGGAACTGAAGTCGACCAAAAGGACAGGCGCTCGCGGATGCCGAGGAGAAGAAAAGTCGGCGGTCCTTCTTTCCCCGCGTGAGCAATCGAAGCCGGCGAAGAACGTCCGGAAAAACTTCTCCTGGTCAACTCACCAGAATTTCACGCCGCTGGTGGGCTGTTTGTCAGTGACCGTCGTCGCTCTGGGGCGTGATATGCGGATAAAGTCGGAACAGCATGAAGAGGATAGAACCGAGCGGCCAAACCGCCATTCTTGCCAATCGAAGGAACAGCAGGTCCCTCCGCTCGGACTGAAGTCCTCGGTCGGGATGACACCCTGCGAGCGTAGATCAGGCCAGAAAGCCCGGATGAGCTGCCGCCTGCCTGTCCGCCTGGGGTTGAAAACCCTGTTTCCCGATTTGAATACCGGTCAACGAGATTCCTGCCCCTGCGTTTGACCCCTCTATCGCTCCCATGCGATAGTTTCGTTTTAACCAAATTGTAACAATTCGCTATCCTTCACTTCTCATGGACCTTTCCCCCTCCGCGTCAGCCTGTGGAGTTTCCCCGTGCGACTGATACCTCGCGAGACCAAGTTCTTCGACATGTTTACGGAGATCGCGACCAATGTGGTTGAGGGCGCGCAAGCTTTGAGCGACCTCCTGCACAACTACGACTACGAGCAACTGTCGGCCGCGCTCGACAAGATCAAGGAGATCGAGCACCGCGGCGACGATATGACGCACCGGCTCCTGGTGAAGCTGAACCAGACCTTCATCACGCCCTTCGATCGCGAAGACATTCACCTGCTGGCATCCTCGCTGGATGACGTTCTGGACTTCGTTTACAGCGCCTCCGACCGCCTGCTCAACTACAAGATCACGCAGCCTTCTCCGTCAGCCAAGGTGCTGGCCGGCATCATCCTGAAGCAGGCGGAAGAGCTGAAGAAGGCGGTAGCGCTGCTCAACAAGGACGGGCAACTGCTGGAGCACTGCGTCGAGGTCAACCGGCTGGAGAACGAGGCCGACCAGGTCAGCCGGGAGGCGATTGGCCGCCTCTTCGACGGCGGTTACGATCCCATCACGCTGATCAAGCTGAAGGAGCTGCTGGAAATTCTGGAGGAGGCCAGCGATAAAGCCGAGGATGTCGCCAACGTGCTTGAGACCGTCGTCCTGAAGAACGCGTGATGCGCCCAGCCGTGGCCGCTAACCCAAAGCCGGCGGAGGACGTGCGCCCGTGAGCCCCGGAACCATCCTGCTGCTGATCACCGTTGCCACGGCGCTGGTCTTCGACTTCCTCAACGGCTTTCACGACGCCGCCAACAGCATTGCAACGGTCGTCTCCACGCGCGTGCTGTCGCCGCGGCTGGCGGTGATCTGGGCGGCCGCGTTCAACTTCCTGGCAGCATTCCTTCTGGGCACAGCGGTTGCCAAGACGATTGGCGCGGGCATGATCCGGGAGGAAATCGTCACCCAGTACGTAGTGCTGGCGGGATTGGCGGGCGCGATCGTGTGGGACGTGCTGACCTGGCTGCTGGGACTGCCGACCTCGTCGTCGCACGCGCTGATCGGCGGCTACGCCGGCGCGGCGATGGCGCGGGCGACGATCCTCCACGGCTGGAGAGCGGCGCCGCACGTCATCGTGCCCGGCGGCTGGTACAAGACGCTGATCTTCATTGTCGTCGCGCCCGTGCTGGGCTTTGTGCTGGGCTTCGGTTTCATGGTGGCGATCTCGTGGATCTTCCAGCGGAAATCGCCCCGGCAGGTGGACAGCCTGTTCCGTAAATTGCAACTGCTGTCGGCGGCGGCTTACAGCCTGGGACACGGAGGCAACGACGCCCAGAAAACCATGGGGATTGTCGCCGGCGCGCTCTACACCGCTGGAGTCATGACGCAACACGACTTTGCCGCAAACTGGGGACGCTGGCATTGGCCGATCATTCTGGCGGCACAAACCGCCATCGCGCTGGGAACCTACTTCGGGGGCTGGCGAATCGTCCACACCATGGGATCGAAGATCACCAAGCTGAAGCCGGTGGGCGGATTCTGCGCCGAGGCCGCAGGAGCCATCACCCTGTTCGGAACGGCATTGGCGGGTATTCCGGTGAGCACAACCCACACCATCACCGGCGCGATCATCGGCGTTGGAACGACGAACCGGCTGTCCGCTGTGCGCTGGGGGGTCGCAACCCGAATCGTGTGGGCGTGGATATTAACCATTCCAGCGTCAGCCATGGTCGCGATGCTGACGTTCTGGGTGATTCGGCTATTCAATCCGGCAGCATAAGTTCGTCGGCAGCGAAAATGACGACGTCGGGCTTCCCAGACAGAAAAAGTGGCTGAGAAGTCTCAGCCACTCCTGCATCCGCGCCTCTCGCTCGTTCTATTTTGACGGCGCCAGAATCGCGTCCAGCCGATCAGGCGTTCCTTCCACTTTCTCCAGGTGCGGGTAGCGCAGTCCGCCGTGGTAATCCAGACTGATAGTGCGAAACTCGTCGCCGCGCTTCAGCA